>NZ_JBHWIE010000334.1:0-7865 GCF_042732085.1 Actinosynnema sp. NPDC059797 | reverse complement strand
GAGAGGAAACCGACCCTATCCAGGCAGGGCTGTTGCGCTGTCACCCCAGACCACCACCACCAGCCAACCCACACCAACAGTTCTGAATAACGCTCGAGGACACGCGGGGTTAGGGGGTGGTTAGGGTTTCTAGGTGGTGTAGGAGGCGGCGGTGGTCCACCGGGGAGACGGTGGACCACGGTTGTTGGCCCGGGGTGGCTCGGCGGAGTTGGATGTAGCGGCCGGCCGGGGTGTCGAAGAAGGCGACCACGTTGTCCGGGCGGACGCGCTTGCCCCACTTGTCGCGGTGGGCCGCGCCGAACTGGCCCCGGTTCGAGGCGTCTTGGAACATGGTCGCCAGGGTTTGGGCGTCCTCGGCGCGGATGCCGCGGGCGGCCAGGGCCTTGGCCAGGTCGTCCGGGGTGGCGGAGGCGGCCGCGGCGGCGTCCAGGTCGGCGCTCGGCAGGGTGACCGAGTGGCCCGGGCCGGCGGGGAGCTGGGGGAGGACCGAGAGGGCCTCGCGGGGCAGGCCCTCGCTGGACGCCGGGCGCAGGGTCAACCGGTCGCCGTCCAGGACCGCCAGGACCGCCGAGTGGCCCTTGGCCGCGGCCAGGACGCGGACGCTGCGGCCCAGCCACAGGCGGCCGTCCACCTCCTGCTGCGGGCGGTTCAGCAGGTGGAGCAGGTCCTCCAGCATCGGGTCCAGGGACACCGGGCGGCCCAGGCCGCGCTGTTCGAGCGCCGCCCACGCCCGGCGCTCCAGCTCCGCCCGCTCGGCGTTGGTCTTGCCCGGTGACGGCACCTTGAGCACCAGCGGCATGGTCTCCAGCCGCAGGTGCTCCCACAGCACGTCGAACTCGAGCGCCGAGATCGTCACCGGCTCGCGCACGTCGTTGAGCCCCAGGTCCAGGCCGAAGGTCGTCATCAGCGGGTGGTGCTCTCCCCGATGACCGGCGGGGAGAAGCCGCCGATCCCGTAGATGTCGTCGGTTTCACGGAGGTAGTCGGCCGCGTCGTGCGTGGCGTCCTCCTCCTCTTCCGCCGCGCCGCGCGCCGCGCCCAGCCCGCCGAACGGGTCGAACGCCGCCGGCGCCGGAGCCGCGGCCACGGACCGCTTGTGCACGGTGTCGTTGTTGCCCGCCTGGCCCGCGCCCATCATCGTGCCGGCCGAACCACCCGGGCTCGCCGTCGCCGCGTGCTGGGCGTTGGCCGTGGCGAACGCGCCGAAGTCGGCCGAGCTGACCGACGTCGTGCCGACGGGCACCCGGTGCTCGGGGCCGCCGATCGACTGCTGCGCGGCGGCGCTGCCCTGCTGCTCCGTGACGTCGGAGGAGGTGCCGGAGCCGGAGCCGGAGCCGGACGTCTGCTTGCGGCGGTCCTGGTTGGAGCCGGAGCCCGCGCCGCCCACGACGCCGCCCGGGCCGTACGCGCCACCGGTCGACGGGCCCGTCGTGACCACGGGGGCCGACGAGGGCCGGGTGTTGGCGTTGGACTGCTGCGACCCCGCGACCGAGGAGGACGTGCCCGTGGTGCCGCCCGGCGCCGTGGTGGGGCGGGTCGTCGGCGTCAGGCCGCGCCCGCGACCGCCGTTCCGGCCCCGGCCGCCGCCGTACCCGCCGCGACCGCCGCGCGGACCGCCGTACGCCCAGCCGTGCCCGTGCACGCCCGCGCCGTCGTTGCGCACCGCGTCCGGCGCGTTGATCACCAGCTGCGGCGGCTGGTGGAACTGGCCGAGCGTGCTGGTGTTCGAGGAGGTGCTCGACGCGTAGGTCGCCATGACCTCGCGGGCCCGCTGCTCGGCCGCGTCCTGCGCCTGCTCCTGCTTCTCGTAGTCCGTCTGCGCGCCCACCAGCGAGGTCAGCACGCTGACGACCAGGTTCGGCTTCTCCGCGGTCACCGGCACGGGCGCGGGCATGTCCGCCCGAGCCTTGGCGATGTAGTCGGCCTGGAGCTCGGCCGACGTGCGCATCATGTCGGCGCCGGTGCGCGCCTCGTCCGCCCACGCCGCCAGCGGGTTGATGCCGCTGCGGGCCTGGTCGGCCGCCGAGCCCTCCCACCTCGCGCCGGACCGCAGGATGCCCGCGTGCAGCTCGGCGTTGATCTCGGTCAACGCCGACGACACGCCGACCCAGCGCTCCACGGAGGTGTGCGAGGCGCCCGGTCCGGGACCGGAGTTGATCTGCCGGTACAGCTCCTCGTGGCTGTACCCGCTCCAGCGGTGTCCATCGGGCATGAAGATTCCCCTTGCCTGCGCCGGGTGCTCAGCGGCCGCCCTGCTGTCCCATCAACCCGGTGTTGTCGTCTTCGATGGACTGGTACTGGCGTTCGACCAGGTTCAACGCGTCCATGGCCGACTTGAGCTGCTGCTGGTAGTTCTGCAGCGCGGCCAGCGCCGAGTCGCCGGACTCCAGCGACCGCTCGTTGAACTGCTCGGCGGCCTCCTGGCTCACCGGGTCGCCGGCCCAGGGCCGCACCCTGATCTCGGTGATCGCCAGCTCGATCTGCTCGTCCAGCTTCGTGAGCGCGCCCGAGAACGCGTTGCGGAGCCCGGGGATCGCACCGGGTTCCACGTTCAAGGTGTGCGACACGGGCGGTGGTGCGCCAGTGTCGCCACCACGCCCGTGGTCTTCCGACGGCATGGACGACCTCCCCGTCTTCCCTATTCCCGTCACGTTCCCGTCGCGCAGGGTCACTCTAGCCAGAGGGTCCGACAACGGGGAGTGGGTGGCGCGCACCATCCCCCGCGCGGGTCAGCGCCGTTGCAGCAAAGCGGCGATCGCCGCCTCGGCCACCCGTTGCGCCCCCAGGCATAGCGTGTCCTGCGTCGCTTTCGTTTCATTGCCGCCGTCGCGGAACATGACGTCGAGGAACTGCCCCTCCGCCACGTCGACCTCGACGTTGCACACCTGCTCCATACCCGGTGTGCGGACCGTCAGTCCCGGAAAACCGCCCACCGTCGTCGGGCGGGCGTCCACCTGGGCGTTCTCGTCCAGCCACACCCCCACCCCCTCAGCTGTGACGAGGGCCAGCCGCGTCACGTTCCCGCTGATGGTGCTGCGCATCGTGCACGCCTTCGCGTTGCCGAAGCCCGTTTCCACGTAGGCGCTCGGCGGGTTGTCCAGGCTCAGCCGCAGCCGCTGCTCCTCCGTCAGCACCGCGCACGGGTCCAGGCCCTCCAGCCTGATCTCCCGCGGCCTGGGCGGCAGGGACGGCGCGGTGGTCGCCGAGGCGATGTCGTGCTCCTGGGTGTGACCGTCCGCGGTGTTCTCCGGTAAGGGCGTGCAAGCGCAGATCGTCAACGCGCACAACGTGGCGATGATCACGCGAGCGGCCCTCATGAGCACCTACCGTAGCCGTGTCCACACCGGATGTGGACCCTGTGTGACGAACCCGCACTTGACCGCCACGCGGCGCGCCGCGTCGTCCGGCGGTTCGGCCGTGATCCGGGGGAGGTCGAGGAACCCGAACCCGAACCGCAGCACGGCGGCCACCGCGTGGGTGGCGATGCCCCTGTCGCGCAGGTCGGGGGTGATCCAGCAGGTCAGCTCGCCGGTCGAGGTCAGCTCGACCTCGCCGACCGCGACGCCGGTGAGCTGGTCGCACACCGCCCACGAGCAGCTCTCGTCGGCGTGCCACCGCCGCGCGCGCTCGGCGACGTGCGCGCCGGCCGCCTCCAGGTCGGGGCAGAGGCCACCTGCCACCAGCGCCGCCCGGTCGTCGATGCGGTCGTCGGCGCGCAGCTGCCGCAGGTAGAACTCACCCGCGTTGATCTCCACGGCCTCCATGGCGGTTGTCCTCGCTCCGCTCGGACGGGCGAGGTCCCGGGACACCGACCTCGCGGTGCCGCGCAGACTAGTCCGTGACGAACCCGTCGTAACGGGCGGCCAGCTCTTCGAGCAGCCCGCGGTGCGCGTCGGCGGGCTGGTCGTCGGGCCCGGAGACCAGCTCGACGACCCAGTCCGCGTCCTCGGCGTCGTCCTCGCCGGCCAGCAGGTCCCGGTGCACCGCGCACGGCGACCACCCGGCCTCCGCCAGCTCCCGCGCCGCCTCCTCCGCGTCACCGCGGTCGTGCAGCACCACCAGCAGCGCGCCGCCGTGGCCGCCGGCCGGACCGGCGGGCCCCTCGTCGAGCAGGCCGCGCGAGGACAGGGCGGCGTGCAGGGCGGCGGGGTCCGGCGTGTGCACCGCGTCGATGCCGACGGTCCGGGCGGCCTCGGCGTTCACGGCGGTGTCGTCGCAGAACAGCGTGCCCGACGCCGAGTGCTGGAGCACCCGCAGGGCGCGCCGGAACGCCTCGGGCGACGGCTTGGCCACGCCGAGCCGCGCCGAGGTCACCACCGCGTCCACCTCGCGGTCCAGGCCCAGCTCCGCCAGGTCGCGCGGCAGCCGGTCGGTGGCGTTGGACAGCAGCGCCACCCGGCACCTCTTCCGCACCCGCCGCACCAGCTCCAGGGCCTCCGGGACGACCTCGCCGGCACGCGTCCACGCGGCCACCGCCCCGTCGGCCCGGTCGGCCGGGACGCCGTCGTGGACCAGCCGGTCCCGCACGTCGCCGCGCCACCGCTCGTCGGTGACCTCGCCCACGACCGCGGGCCCGGACAGGGCGAACGACACCCGCGCCAGCGTCCCGCGCGGCAGGCCGAACCGGTCCTCGATCGGCGCGTCCGGGCCGAACCGCCGCAGCACGCCGTCCAGGTCGAGCAGCAGCAGCGACGGCCCGGTCACCGGTTCCCCATCCGGCCCGCCAGCAGCATCGCCGCCGGGATGATCAGGAAGACGAGGGGGTTGAACCGGGACACGACGAACAGCAGCACGGCCAGCGCCACCGCCGCGGGCACCACCGCGCCCGCCACCCTCGGGACCAGCGGCGCACCGCGGCCCGACCGGTCCACCGACGGCAGCGGGGCGACCCTGGTGAACTCCGGCCGCGGCGCGGGCAGGTCGGCGAACAGGGCGCACAGGTCGCCGCGGGTCCGCGCGGTGGCGACGCGGGCGGAGCGCTCGCCGAACTCGTCCACCGTCAGCCGCCCCTCCCCGAGGTGCGTGCCGAGCAGTTCGAGGGCGTGCTCGCGTTCCGCGTCGCCGATCCGGATGTCCCGCTCGCTCACATCGCCGAGCCTATTCCTTGATCTCGCACAGGACGGTGCCCTGGGTGACCGTCGCGCCCGGTTCGGCGGCCAGGCCGGTGACCACGCCGGCCTTGTGCGCGATGACCGGGTTCTCCATCTTCATGGCCTCCAGCACCAGCAGCAGCTCACCCGCCTCGACCTGCTTGCCGTCCTCCACCGCGACCTTGACGATCGTGCCCTGCATGGGCGCGGTCACCGCGTCGCCGGACACGGCCGCGCCCGACTTGCCGCCGGCGCGCTTGCGCGGCTTGGCCTTGGCGTCCGCCTTCGCGCCACCACCGCCGCCGGAGCCGGAGATCGCCAGGTCACCGGGCAGCGAGACCTCCAGCCGCCGGCCGCCGACCTCGACCACGACGGTCTGCCGCGCCTCGGCCTCCTCGACCTCCGCGCCGCCGGTGAACGGCTCGATCGTGTTGTCGAACTCGGTCTCGATCCACCGGGTGTGCACGGTGAAGCCGTCCTCGGAGCCGACGAACGCCGGGTCGCGCACGATCGCGCGGTGGAACGGCAGCACGGTGGCCATGCCCTCGACGACCATCTCGTCCAGGGCGCGGCGGGCGCGCTCCAGGGCCTGCGCGCGGTCCTCGCCGGTGACGATCAGCTTGGCCAGCAGGGAGTCGAACTGGCCGCCGATGACCGTGCCGCTATCCACGCCCGCGTCGACGCGGACACCGGGGCCGGACGGGGCGGTGAACGTGGTCACGGTGCCGGGGGCGGGCAGGAAGTTGCGGCCCGCGTCCTCGCCGTTGATGCGGAACTCGATGGAGTGACCGCGCGGGGTCGGGTCTTCGGTGAACCGCAGCGGCTCGCCCGCGGCGATCCGGAACTGCTCGCGCACCAGGTCGATGCCCGCGGTCTCCTCGCTGACCGGGTGCTCGACCTGGAGGCGGGTGTTGACCTCCAGGAACGAGATCGTGCCGTCCAGGGCGACCAGGTACTCGACGGTGCCCGCGCCGTGGTAGCCGGCCTCCTTGCAGATGGCCCGCGCGGAGGTGTGGATCTCCTCGCGCTGCTCGTCGGTGAGGAACGGCGCGGGCGCCTCCTCGACCAGCTTCTGGTGGCGGCGCTGGAGCGAGCAGTCGCGCGTGCCGACGACGATCACGTTGCCGTGCTGGTCGGCCAGCACCTGGGCCTCGACGTGGCGCGGCTGGTCCAGGTAGCGCTCGACGAAGCACTCGCCGCGGCCGAACGCCGTGACGGCCTCGCGCACCGCGCTGTCGAACAGCTCGGGGATCTCCTCCAGCGTGCGGGCGACCTTCAGGCCGCGACCGCCGCCGCCGAACGCCGCCTTGATCGCGACCGGCAGGCCGTGCTCCCGGGCGAACGCCACGACCTCGTCCGGGCCGCTCACCGGGTCCTTGGTGCCGGGCACCAGCGGCGCGCCCGCGCGCGTGGCGATGTGCCGGGCGGTCACCTTGTCGCCGAGGTCGCGGATGGCCTGCGGGGTCGGCCCGATCCAGATCAGGCCCGCGTCCAGCACGGCCTGCGCGAAGTCGGCGTTCTCGGACAGGAAGCCGTAGCCGGGGTGCACCGAGTCGGCGCCCGACCGCTTGGCCACGTCCAGCAGCTTGTCCACCGAGAGGTAGCTCTCGCCGGGCGTGCTGCCGCCCAGGGCGAACGCCTCGTCGGCGAGCCGGACGAACGGGGCGTCGCGGTCCGGATCGGCGTACACGGCGACGCTGGCCAGACCGGCGTCCCGGCAGGCGCGGATGACCCGGACGGCGATCTCACCGCGGTTGGCGACGAGGACCTTGCGCAGCGACACGACGTCCTACCTCCTACAACGCTGGATGTGGAGCGGCAATGGAGGGGGAGTTTAGTGACCCGCGAGTACGCGGTGGCCGAGAGACAGCTCACGCTTCGGTGAAACAATCGGCGATCGTGACGCGCCCACCCGCCGCCGTGCTCCTGGTCGCCTGCCTGGCCGTGGTCACCACGGTCGCGGGTCTCGCCTTCGCGTGGTCGACCCGTCCCGGGGCGCCCGCGGCGACCGGTGTGGAACCGCCCCTGGACGAGCTGAGGTGCGGCGCCGAGGCGTGCCGCACGGTGGTGGAGCAGCAGGTCGGCTCCGATTCGGTGGCGCTGCTCGTCGGCTCGGAGGTGGGGCGGATCCGGACGTCCGGCGCGTCGGGGCCGAACGTCTTCGAGCTGACCATCGCCGCTTCGGGGGCCGAGATCACCGAGCGGTCGTTGCAGTGCGCGGACGCGGAGGTCGGGGTGTGCCTGGTGCGCGGCGACGTCGAGTCCGAGGTGCGCGGCGAGGTGCTCGTGCGCAGGTCGGGGGCGTGGTCGCGGGCGCAGGTGCCATACGTGTCGAGCGGGGGGCACCTGTCGCTGCACGACGTGAACCGGGACGCGGTGGCCGACGTGGTGGCGGTGCAGCGCGAGTGCCCGGCCGGCGAGGACTGCGCGCGGCGGTTCGTGCAGGTGTTCTCGCTGGTGGACGGCGGTGAGGAGCTGGGCTGCACGGACGTGGTCGACGCGCCCGAGCAGCTGCCGGGCTGGCCGGCGGTCGTGCCGGACGCCGCCGACCTCGGCCACTGCGGCGAGTGACCCCCGAACGCGAAACAAGCGAGCCCCGAACGTACGACTCACCGGTCTTGAACGTACGACTCGCGAGCCCTGAACGTACGACTCGTCGGTCCTGAACGTACGACTCGCGATGTCCGAGTGGAGGACACGCCGGGTTTCGCGCGTGTCCTCCGGTCCGGTATCGCGTGTCCTCCGGTCCGGACCGGCGAGTCGTACGTTCGGAACG
>NZ_JBHWIE010000333.1:0-7885 GCF_042732085.1 Actinosynnema sp. NPDC059797 | reverse complement strand
CGCCGTTGGTATTCAGCCGGGCGGCGCTACCCAACCTAATACACACCCGGGCGCCCCAACCCCGCCGGGTGGGGCGCCTCCAGACTTGAGGCAGTACCCCGCGACTTCACCGGAACGGAGGCGGCCCGTGCTGCTGGACCGCTACGACGCCCTGCTGCTCGACCTCGACGGCACCGTGTACCGGGGCCGGGAAGCCGTGCCCGGCGCGGTGGAGGCGGTGGCCGCCGCCCGCGAGCGCGGTGTGGGCATCCGGTTCGTCACCAACAACGCCTCCCGCTCGCCCTCGGACGTGGCCGGGCACCTGGCCGAGCTGGGGTTCGGCGCCTCCCTGGAGGAGGTCAGCACGAGCGCCCAGGCGGGCGCGACGATGCTGCTGGACCTGGTGCCGAAGGGGACGCGGGTGCTGGTGCTGGGCACCGCCGCGCTGGCCGAGGAGGTCCGGTCGCGCGGGTTCGAGCCCGTGGACCGCGCGGACGGCGTCGGGGCCGTGGTCCAGGGGTTGTCGCAGGACCTGGGGTGGCGGGAGCTGGCCGAGGCGTGCGTGGCGGTGCGGGCGGGCGCGCGGTGGGTCGCCTGCAACGTCGACGCGACCCTGCCCACCGAGCGGGGCCTGCTGCCCGGCAACGGCGCGCTGGTGGCCGCCCTGCGGACCGCCACGGGTGCGGAGCCGCTGGTGGCCGGCAAGCCCGCGACGCCGCTGCTGGAGCAGGCGGCGAAGTCGCTGGGCGCGCAGCGGCCGCTGGTGGTGGGCGACCGGTTGGACACCGACATCGCGGGTGCGGTGAACGCGGGCATGGACTCGCTGCTGGTGCTGACCGGCGTGTCCACCGAGGAGGAGGCGCTCGGCCTCCCGGGGGCGCGGCGCCCCACCCACGTCGCGGCGGACCTGTCGATCCTGCATCGGCTACCTTGAAACCGTGAGCTTCGAGGTTCCCCTGCCCGGCCCGCCGCGTGATCCGGTGGCCGGGATCGAGGACGCGCTGGCCGGCCTGGGCGGTTTGGACCAGCTCGACGTGGTCGAGCACGTGGCCAGGTTCGACGACGTGCACGCGGCGTTGACCGCCGCGCTGTCCAGCGTCGACAGGGTCTGACCCGGTGCCGCGCAGGGCTCGGCTGGACGCCGAACTGGTCCGCCGCGGGCTGGCCAGGTCCCGGGAGCACGCCAGTCAACTCGTGGCCGAGGGCCGGGTGACCGTCCGGGGCACGGTGGCCACGAAACCCGCGACCGCGGTCGAGCTGGACACCGCGCTGGTGGTCCGCTCCGACGACAACGACCCGAATTACGCCTCGCGGGGCGCGCACAAGCTCGTCGGCGCGCTGGAGGCGTTCTCCGGGGTGGTGGTGGCGGGCAGGCGCTGCCTGGACGCGGGCGCGTCCACCGGCGGGTTCACCGACGTGCTGCTGCGCGCGGGCGCCCGCCAGGTGGTGGCCGCGGACGTGGGGCGCGGGCTGCTGGACTGGCGGTTGCGCACGGACGACCGGGTCGTGGTCAAGGACCGGACGAACGTGCGCTCGCTGACGCCGGAGGACGTCGGCGGTCCGGTGGACCTGGTGGTGGCCGACCTGTCGTTCATCTCCTTGAGGCTGGTGCTGCCGGCGTTGGCGGCGTGCCTGGAGGAGGGCGGCGACCTGCTGCCGATGGTGAAGCCGCAGTTCGAGGTGGGCAAGGAGCGCCTGGGTTCGGGCGGCGTGGTGCGGGACCCGGGGCTGCGCGCCGAGGCGGTGCTGGACGTGGTCGCGTCCGCCGCCGGTCTCGGCCTGCGGCTGCACGGGGTGACCGCGAGCCCGCTGCCCGGTCCGTCGGGCAACGTCGAGTTCTTCGCCTGGCTGCGCCGGGGCGAACCGCTGTCCGACGAGGCCGCCGCCGCGCTCGTGCGCACGGCCGTGGCCGAAGGACCCCAGTGAGGGGAACTTGGTGACGAGGGAGATCCTGCTGGTCGTCCACACCGGGCGGCGCAGCAACGTGCTGGTCGCCCAGGAGGTCGCGGCGCGGTTCGCGGCGGGCGGGGTGAACCTGCGGGTGCTGGAGGACGAGGCGCCCGACCTCGACCAGTCGTGCTTCACCCAGGTGGTGCCCGCGGACGACAAGGCGGCCGAGGGCGCGGAGCTGGTGTTCGTGCTCGGCGGCGACGGCACGCTGCTGCGCGCGGCCGAGCTGGCGCGCGCGGCGGGGGTGCCGGTGCTGGGGGTGAACCTGGGCCGGGTGGGGTTCCTGGCGGAGGCCGACTCGGACGCGCTGTACGAGGCGATCCGGCACGTCGTGGACCGCGACTACGAGGTCGACGAGCGGATGACGCTCGACGTGACCGCGTTCTCCGGCGGCGAGGTGCTGGGCAGCACGTGGGCGCTCAACGAGGCCAGCGTGGAGAAGAGCACCCGGGAGCGGATCCTGGACGTGGTGGTCGAGGTGGACGGGCGGCCGGTGTCGGCGTTCGGCTGCGACGGCGTGCTGGTGGCCACCCCGACCGGTTCCACGGCCTACGCGTTCTCCGCGGGCGGGCCGGTGGTGTGGCCGGACGTGCAGGCGCTGCTGGTGGTGCCGAGCAACGCGCACGCCCTGTTCGCGCGGCCCCTGGTGGTCTCGCCCGCGTCGGTGGTGGCGCTGGAGGTCGATCCGGAGAGCTACCCGGCGGTGCTGTCCGCGGACGGTCGCCGCACCGTCGACCTGCCGCCCGGCGCGCGGGTCGAGGTGGTCGGCGGCAGCGTGCCGCTGAGGTTGATCAGGCTGCGGCAGGGCCCGTTCACCGACCGGCTCGTGGAGAAGTTCGAGCTGCCGGTGCAGGGGTGGCGGGGTCCCTCGGCCAGGTAGATCAACTGGGGAAAGCCGGCCCCCGAGCACACGGTTCGTCGGTGTCGCCCAGTAGTGTTCTCTGTTGTGCTGGCCGAGATGCGCATCCAGGGCCTCGGTGTGATCGACGAGGCCACCCTTGAGCTCGACCCCGGGTTCACCGTGGTGACGGGCGAGACCGGCGCGGGCAAGACGATGGTCGTCACCGGCCTCCACCTGCTGGGTGGCGGCCGGGCCGAGGCGTCGCGCGTGCGCAACGGCGCGGAGAAGGCGGTGGTCGAGGGCCGGTTCCAGGCCCCCGCGGGCAGCCCGGCGGCCAAGGTCGCCGAGGAGGTCGGCGGTCAGCCCGACGACGACGGCAGCGTGATCGCCGTCCGCACGGTCGGCGCCGACGGCCGGTCCCGCGCCCACCTGGGCGGGCGGGCGGTGCCGGTCGGCGTGCTGGGCGAGCTGGCCGAGCAGCTGCTGGCCGTGCACGGCCAGAACGACCAGCTGCGGCTGCTGAGGCCCGCGGAGCAGCGGTCGGTGCTCGACCGGTTCGCGGGCGACGAGGTCGCCGGGCCGCTGCGCGCCTACCAGAAGACCCGTGACGAGTGGCTGCGCGTGGCCGCCGAGCTGACCGAGCGCACCCGCCGGTCCCACGAGCTGGCCCGCGAGGCCGACCTGCTGCGGCACGGCCTGACCGAGATCACCGCGGTCGACCCGAAACCCGGCGAGGACGAGGAGCTGATCGCGGAGGCGCGCCGGCTCGCCGACGCCGACCAGCTGCGCGAGTCCGCGGCGGGCGCCCAGTACGCGGTGTCGGGCTCCCCGGACGGCGACCCGGACAACCCGGGCGCGCTGGGCCTGATCGGCGAGGCGCGGCGGCGGCTGTCGGCCTCGGAGGACCCCAAGCTGCGCGACCTGGAGCCCCGGCTGGTCGAGGCGGAGACGCTGCTGGCCGACGTGGGCGCGGAGATCGCGTCCTACCTGGAGCACCTGGAGGCCGACCCGGCGCGGCTGGAGCAGGTGCTGGCCCGCCAGGCCGAGCTGAAGTCGCTGACCCGCAAGTACGCCGCGGACGTGGACGGCGTGATCGCGTGGGCGCGAGACGCGGCGGCGCGGCTGTCCGGCCTGGACACCTCCGACGAGGCGCTGGCGGCGCTGGCCGCGCGGCGCGACGAGCTGGCCGTCGAGCTGGCGGGCTACGCGCGGCGGGTGACCGGGGCGCGCGCGGAGGCCGCCGAGGAGCTGGGCAGGGCCGTGTCGGAGGAGCTGACCGGCCTGGCCATGCCGCACGCCACCGTGGAGGTCGTGGTGCGGCCGCGGGTCGCCGAGGCGGGCGACGCGCAGGCGCTGGAGGTCGACGGGCGGCTGCTGCACGCCGGCGCGTCCGGCGTCGACGACGTGGAGCTGAGGCTCATCGCGCACCCCGGCGCGCCCGCGCTGCCCGTGCACAAGGGCGCGTCCGGCGGCGAGCTGTCCCGGGTGATGCTGGCGCTGGAGGTCGTGCTGTCGCACTCCGACCCGGTGCCCACGCTGGTGTTCGACGAGGTCGACGCGGGTGTCGGCGGCCGGGCGGCGGTCGAGGTCGGCCGGCGGCTGGCCAGGCTGGCGCGCAGCCACCAGGTCGTCGTGGTCACGCACCTGCCGCAGGTGGCGGCGTTCGCGGACCGGCACCTGGTGGTCGACAAGACCGCGGACGGCGTGCTGACGCGCAGCGGCGTGCGGCGGCTGGACGAGTCGCAGCGCGTGGTGGAGCTGGCCCGGATGCTCGCCGGCATGGACTCCACCGACACCGGCCGCGCGCACGCCGAGGAGCTGCTGGCGGCCGCGAAGGCGGACAAGGAGAGCGCACCCGTGGTGCGGCGCAAGGCGAAGAAGCGGTGAGCCGACGCCTGCTCGGGGCGGCCCTGCTGGTGCTGGCCGCCGCGGGGGCGGTCGTCGGCACCTTCCTGCCGCTGTCGGTGCTGGAGTCGGGCTACGACCGGGCCGGCGCGGGGCTGCGGATCACGACCACGTCGTGGGCGACCCGCCTGGAGCCGTCGAGGGTCGTGGACCTGGACTTCGGCCGCACGCCCCAGTACGGGGTGCCGATCGTGGTGGCCGGGCTGCTGCTGGCGGTCGCCGCGGCCATGGTGTTCCTGCCCGAGCACCAGCGAGACATCGCCAGGTACACCGCGCTCGGCGCGACCGGCGTGCTGTTCGGCGCGGTGTGGGCGGTGTGGACCGCGGTGTCGGCGGCGCTGAACGAGTCCGCCGGCATCGAGCGCGAGTACCTGAGGGAGACGGCGGGCGGCGGGATCTGGCTGCTCAGCGCGGCGGTGCTGGTCGCGGTGGCGGGGCTGGTGCTGATCCACGCCCGCAGGTCGCCGCCCCGGCCGCAGGGCGCGGTGGTGTACGCGGTGGGCGACGCCGACGAGGACACGCCGCCGTTCGGCATCCCGGTGATCGAGGTGGCGCGGCTGCCGGAGAGCGACTACGCGGGGCCGGGCGGTTCCGGTTCGGCCGATCCGGCCGCTCCGGGCACCGCCGGCCCGGGTGCCGCCGGCTCGGGTGCCGCCGGCTCGGGTGCCGCCGGCTCGGGCACCGCCGGTTCCGGTCCGGCTCAGGCCCCGGCTCCGGCCGGCCAGGACCCCGGCCCCTCGGGACCGGGCGGTCCGCGGCCGGGCGCCGGGGAACCGTCGTGACGCGGCGCGCGGTCGCCGTCGGCGTGCTCGTCGCGGGCGCGCTGCTGGTGGTGCTCGGCTCGCTGTTCCCGCTGTTCGGCGTGGAGCAGGTGGAGCTGTTCGGGCCGGCCGGTCCGGTGTCGGAGGGCCGGCTCGTCAGGGTCGGCATCACCGGGTGGGAGCTGGTCCGCGAGCCCCCGCTCGACGGCGTGGGCGAGCAGGGCGGTCCGGAACCGACCTACGGCCACGCCCTGGTCCTGGCGGCCCTGCTGGCGGGTGTCGGCGCGGCGCTCCAGTTCCGCGCGCCCCGGTTGGCGGTGGCCGGCCGGCTCGCGGCGTTCGCGGGCGCAGGCCTGGTCGCCGGGGTGCTGTGGACGGTCGTGGAGACGTGGTCGGTGCTGTTCGGCGGCCCCCTGCCCGACGAGGACGTCCGCACCTTCGTGGGACCCGGCGGCCACCTGCTGGGCGTGGCGGCGGCGCTGATCGTCGTCGGGACCGCGCTGTCCGTCGAGTGGCCCGCCCGCGCGGCGCGGCCCGCGGGCGCCTCGGTGTACCAGGTGGACGACGACGCGACGCCGCCGTTCGGCATCGCCATCCCGGTGACCGAGCTGGAGCCCGTGGACGACGAGCGGGATCACCCGACCGGGTAGTCCGTCCACTGTGGAGGGGTGACGGGCCCGGCGTGTTGGCCCGGGGGCGCGTGCCGCGTGGGCCACCATCGGGCCATGAAGCTCTCCGGTTTGCTGCGCCGCACGAACCACGAACCGCCGGGCGTCACCGGCGTCGCGCGGGTCGACCGGCGCGCGGGCGACCTGCTGCGGAGGCTCGAACCGGGTGACGTCGCGGTGCTCGACCTCGTCGACGTCGACCGCCGCACCGCCGAGGCCCTGGTGGCCGCCGGGGTGGTCGGGGTGGTCAACGCGTCGCCGTCGATCTCCGGGCGGTTCCCCAACCTCGGGCCGGAGGTGCTCGTCGAGGCGGGGGTCCGGCTGGTCGACGGGGTCGGCACCGGGGTGCTGCGCGACGTGCGGGACGGCGCGAAGGTGCGGCTGCACGAGGGCGGGGTGTTCGTCGGCGACCGCGAGGTGGCGCGGGGCGTCGAGCAGACCGCCGAGTCCGTGGCCGACGCGGTGGTCGAGGCCAGGGCGGGCATGGCGTCGCAGCTGGAGGCGTTCTCCGCCGACACCATCGAGTTCCTGCGCCGGGAGCGGGAGCTGCTGCTCGACGGGGTGGGCGTGCCGGAGCTGGTCGTGCCGATGCGCGACCGGCAGGTGCTGGTCGTGGCCGGCGGGCCGCGGCACGCCGAGGAGCTGCGGAGGCTGCGCAAGTACGTCCGCGAGCACCGGCCCGTGCTGATCGGCGTCGACGCGGGCGCCGACACCCTGCACCGGGCCGGGTTCAAGCCGGACGTGATCGTCGGCGACCCGGACGGCATCGGCACCGAGGCGCTGCGCGCCGGGTCCGAGGTCGTGGTGCCCGCGCAGACCGACGGGCACGCGCCCGGGTTGGAGCGTATCCAGGACCTCGGCATCGGAGCGGTGACGTTCCCCGCGGACGGCAACCCCGAGGACCTGGCGCTGCTGCTGGCCGAGGCGCACGGCGCGGCCCTGGTGGTGACCGTGGGGGTGCAGGCCGGGCTGCGGGAGTTCCTGGACCGGGGGCGCTCGGGGTCGAACCCGTCGACGTTCCTGACGCGGCTCAAGCTGGGCGACAAGCTCGTGGACGGGCGGGCCGTCGCGGTGCTGCACCGCGGCCGGGTGTCGACGGGCGCGGTCGCGCTGCTGGTGTCGGCGGCGGTCGTGGTGATGGTGGCCGCGCTGACCGCGTCCGGTGTCGGGCAGGCGTACCTGGACGTGGTGGCCGACGCGGTCGGGTCGGCCGTGACCTGGGTGAAGGGGTTGTTCCGGTGATCTCGCTGCGCTACCACGTCGTCACCATCGCCGCGGTGTTCCTGGCGCTGGCCGTGGGCGTGGTGCTGGGGTCGACCGCGATCAGCGGCCGGTTGCTGTCCGGGTTGACCGACGACAACAGCGACCTGGGTCGCGAGGTCGTCGCGCTGCGGGAGGAGCGCAACGCGCAGGACGCGCGGCTGGCCGAGGCGGACCGGTTCGCCGGCGCGGTCGGGCCGCTGGCGGTGGAGGGGCGGCTCGCCGGCCGGACGGTCGTGCTGGTGACCACGGCGGACGCCGGTCCGGACGACCGGGACGCGCTGGCGAAGCTGCTGCACGTGGCCGGGGCCGAGGTGACGGGGGAGGTGCAGCTCACCGACTCCTTCGCCGACCCCGACAAGGCAGACCAGCTGCTGGGCATGGTGGCGCGGCTCCAGCCCGCCGGGACCCAGCTGCCCACCGGGGCCGACCCGGGCACGCGGGCGGGCGCACAGCGCGGGGCGGTGCTGCTCCTCGGCCCGGAGGACCAGCCCCGGGCGACCGATGCGGAGGCCGAGGCG
>NZ_JBHWIE010000332.1:0-7952 GCF_042732085.1 Actinosynnema sp. NPDC059797 | reverse complement strand
CTCGCCCACCACCGATGGCCCGTCGAACGCACCATCGCCCACCTGAAGAACTGGAAAATCCTCGCCACCGGCTACCGAGCCCGCCTGACCGAACTGCCCACAATCATCCGCATCATCACCAACCTCGAGCACTACCGCCTGAGCCGATGACTTCTGAATAACGCTCTACGACTCGCGCGTTCTGAGTGGACGACACGCGCTGTCCGAGTGGAGGACACGCGCGGTGGTCAGGGGGTGGGCGGGTCCTCGGGGAGGGGGACGGCGCGGAGTTGGTCGGCCACGTCGGCCGGGTCCGCTTCCAGGGTGTCCGGGGTGGGGGGTGGGGTGGCGTCGTGGCCGACGGCGGCTTCCTCGTCCAGGTCGCCGACCTCCGGTTCGGGCACGGCGGGGCGCAGCTGGTCGGCCGCGTCGTTCGACGGCGTCTCCGGACTCATTCGGTGATCCTCCCGAGGCGCAGGGGTAAGGCCCGCTGCCACGGTAGGCGGCGGCGGGCGCGCTCGCATCTCGTCGTCCGTTGGTGCTGCTGGGGTGTGAGGCCACTGAACCGCGCTGCGTCGCGGGTGCGTCGTTGGACGCCGGGCCCGACCTCCGGGGTGTGGCGGTGGTGAGCGCTCGCGCGGCTCGGGGCGGGTCGCCACGGCCTCGCGGTCGGGCAGGGGCGCGTCGGTGACGGCCGGACGCGGGTGGCGCCGGGACGGAGGTCGGCGCACGGGGCGCGAGGTGGGGCCGAAGTTGGCGGAGACGATCGCCTCGAACTCCGCGTCCACCCACCCGCGGTCCGCCAGGACGAGGTCCGCGAAGGCGGAGCCGATCGTCGAGGCGCCTGTCCGACCGGTCATGTCGATCACTCCCGGGCCACGTTCACCTGGTCATTGACCGATATGCATTTCTTATAGCCACGGCTGGAGATTATGTCAAGCGGTCAGAGGAGATATCGACCTGCGGGACAGCTGTGCGCCGCGGGCGCCGACCACTGACGGTCGGCGCCCCTCCTGGACCGCCGGCGGCTCGGGTGATCCTGCCGGTCGGCCCGCATCGGGCAGGTGGTCCGGTCACGCCTCCCGGGTCGTCCAGCCTTCCGGCAGGCCCTCCACGGTGGCTTGGCCGCCGGTCGCGCGGACGTGCGCGGTGACCTCCCCCAGCCTCAGGTCGGCCAGCGCCACCTCGCCCCAGCGCTCCGGCAGGTGCGGCGACAGGGACAGCCTGCGCCGCGGCACGTCCGGTTCCAGCCCGAGGAACGCCCGCACCAGCAGCAGCGGCGCGGCGCTGGCCCAGGCCTGCGGCGAGCACGACGTCGGGTACGGCACGGGCGGGCTGAAGTCGGCGCGGGCGAAGCCGCAGTACAGCTCCGGCAGCCGGCCCCCGAACGCCGAGGCCGCGTCGAGCAGCCCCTCGGCGAGCCGGTGCGCCAGGTCCACCGCACCGGGCACGTGGGCGTAGCGCAGCAGGCCGGCCACGGCGATGGCCGTGTCGTGCGGCCACACGGAGCCGTTGTGGTAGCTCATCGGGTTGTACGCGCCCATCGACGCGGAGAGCGTGCGCAGGCCGTACCCCGTGTCCATGTCGGCGTCGGCCAGCCGCCGGACGAGCACCGCGGCGTGCTCGTCGGTCGCGATCCCGGTCCACAGGCAGTGGGCGGCGTTGCTGGTCAGCGCGTCCACCGGCTGCTTGGCGCCGTCCAGCGCCACGGCGTACCAGCCCCGGTCGGGCAGCCAGAACGCCTCGGCGAACCGCCGCCGCAGCCCGTCGGCCCGCTCCCGC
Organism: Actinosynnema sp. NPDC059797; assembly: GCF_042732085.1. Classification (NCBI taxonomy): domain Bacteria; kingdom Bacillati; phylum Actinomycetota; class Actinomycetes; order Pseudonocardiales; family Pseudonocardiaceae; genus Actinosynnema; species Actinosynnema sp. NPDC059797. The sequence continues at coordinate 6,191 of NZ_JBHWIE010000332.1, read as the reverse complement.
AGCCGGGCGGCGCCCGCCGGGTCGCCGAAGCCCTCGGCCAGCTCCGCGCGGGCGAGCAGCGCGCCGTACGCGTACGCCTGCACCTCGCACAGCGCGATCGGCGGGACGGCGAGGCGGCCGGAGGCGTCGTTGACGCCGTCGAAGCTGTCCTTCCAACCCTGGTTGGCCAGGCCGCGGTCGGTGGCGCGCCGGTACTCGACGAACCCGTCCCCGTCGCGGTCGCCGTACCGGTCGACCCACGCCAGCGCGGCGTCCGCGGCGGGCAGCAGGTCGCGCACCACCTCGGGGTCCGCGCCCCACCGCCAACACTCGGCCAGCAGCATCACGAACAGCGGCGTCGCGTCCACCGTGCCGTAGTAGTGGTTGCCGCCCAGCACCGCCGTGCTGTCCGGGCCCAGGCGCAGCTCGTGCAGCACGCGCCCCGGCTCCTCCTCGGTCAGCGGGTCCACCTTCGTGCCCTGCGTCTCGGCGAGGGTCTGGAGCGTGCCCAGCGCCAAGCCGACGTCCAGCGGCAGCGCCATCCACGCGGTGAGCAGGCTGTCGCGGCCGAACAGGGTCATGAACCACGGCGCGCCGGCCGCCACGAACGGCCTGCCGTCGCGCGCCGGGTCGTGGATCTGGAGCGCGCCCAGGTCGCTCTCGGTGCGGCGCAGCACGGCGGTCAGCACCGGGTCGGTCGAGGTGACGAGGGTGCTGGCGGCGCGCCACGCGCGGATCTTGCGCGCGGGCTCGGTGTTCTCCATGCTCTCGCCGCGGTGGAACCGCGGCTGCACGGGCCGGCCGGCCAGCGTGGGCTGCACCGCGACCTCGGTCGACCACTTCTCCCCGGGCTGCACCACGACCTGCCAGCTCAGCGCGCCGGGGACCACGACGGGGTCGCCCGTGGCGCTGACGGACAGGCCGCGCGAGCCGTCCTTTCTGTCGCGCAGCAGCAGTTCACGGCCGGCCGCGGTGGCGTCGGCGCCGCCGTGCACCACGCGGCCCTCCTTCACCGCGAACAGGTCGGCGAAGTCGGCGTCGACGTGCAGCTCCAGGCGCACGGCCGTGGCCACGCGGCCCAGGTTCTCGACCGTGACGGTCTCCCTCATGCCGTCGCCGACGAGGCGTTCCCGCACCAGCAGCAGCGTGCTGTCGGCCTGCCCGGCGCCGGGAGACCGGCGCAGCGCGAACCTCGCGGCGAACGCCTCGGGGTGCGCCACCGACAGCGGGTGCGGCGTGCGGCCGTCCAGGCGCAGCTGCCACCGCGACAGCACCCGCGCGTCCCGGAAGAACAGGCCGTGCGGGGTGCCGGGCTCGATGTCGCCGGTGCTGTCGGACAGGCAGAACGTGCTGCCCTCCACCAGCGTCGTGGTGCCGCCGACGCCGCCGGCCAGCGCCGGTTCGCCCGCGTTGAACGGCTCCGGCGAGCCGGTCACGACCGGTCACCCGACGCGTGCAGGGCGGGCCCCTCGTCGACGCCGCGCCGGTAGACGCGGTCGAGCGCGGAGTCCAGGGCGCCGTAGTCGCGGCGCAGGGCGTGCAGGTCGAGGGCCCGGCGGTAGGCGGCCTCGTAGCCCGCGCCGAGGCGGTCCACGTCGAAGTGCGCGGCGACGTGCGCGCGGCAGGCGGCGGGGTCCAGGTCGCGCACCTCGCGCAGCGCCGCGACCAGCTCGTCCGGGTGGTCGCGGACCAGGCCGGTGACGCCGTCGACCACCACCTCGGGCACGGCGCCCGCGCGCAGCGCCACCACGGGCGTGCCGCAGGCCATCGCCTCGATCATGACCATGCCGAACGGCTCCTCCCACCGGATCGGGAACAGCAGGCACCGGGCATTGGCCAGCAGCTTGCGCTTCTCGGTGGCGTCGGCGACGCCGAAGACGTGGTCGCGCCCGGTCAGCCTGGGCTTCACCTCGCGCTCGAAGTACTCCTTCTCGATCGGCTCGGCGCACTTGCCCGCCAGCACCAGCGGGACGCCGGCGGCGTGCGCGGCCTCCAGCGCCAGGTGCGGCGCCTTGTCCGGGTGGAAGCGGCCGAGGAACAGCGCGTAGTCGTCCTTGCGGTCCCGGAACGGCCAGTCGTCCAGGCGCAGCGCGTTGTGCACGGTCGCGGTCCAGTTCAGGTCCGGGGCCAGGGCCCGCTGCCGGTCGCTGATCGCGACCAGGTGCACGTCGTCGCCCAGGGCGCGGTAGTAGCGGTGGAGGTCGGCGTCGACCGGGCCGTGCACGGTGACCACGGTGGGCAGGCCGAGCGCGGCCAGGCCCGGCGCGTTGAGTGGGCCGGCGAGGGTGTGGTCGTGGACCACGTCGAGCCCTTCGCCCCGGGCCAGCCGCTCCAGCTCGCGGCGCACCGCGGCGGCGTGGGCGACCTCGGGGAACGGCTCGCCCAGCCGCTCGGGCACGGTGCGGTCCCAGACGGGCACGAAGCGGGCGGCGGTGCCCGGCTCCCCGGCGCCGAGGAGGGTCACCGCGTGGCCGCGGGCGACCAGCGCGTCGGCCAGGTCGGCCACGACCGCCTCGACGCCGCCGTAAGCCTTGGGCGGCACGTCGAAGTAGGGCGGGGCGACCAGGGCGATGCGCAGCGGGTCCCCGGCGCGGCGCGGGCGCGGGGGCCGGGGGGCTTCGGCGGAAGGCGAGCTGCTCAAGGGGATCTCCTCAGCGGGCCGGCGAACCACGGTTGGCACTCTCTGCCTAAGAGTGCTAACAAAGTTGTTCAAGGGCTCGCAAGCCTCTTGCGCAGATGAACCGGATCACACAGCCGAGGAGGATCCCCGTGACGGCGGTGGAGGGCACCGCGGACCTGGTGCCGCTGCGGACCGACTTCGACGTGGTGTGGCGCGGCTACGACCCGCGCCAGGTGCGGCACTACGTCGCGAGCACCGAGGCCGACCTGCGCGTGCTCGCGGTGGACCGCGACGCGGCGTCGGCCCGCGCCGAGGACCTCGCCCGCCAGCTGGAGAACGCCCGCGCGGAGATCACCGTGCTGCGCCGGCAGCTCGACGAGGTGTGCCGGACGCCCATCGACCCGCTGGCCCTGGACGTCCGCCTGCGGCGCATGGCCGAGCTGGCGCACGAGCAGGCGGCCGAGATCACCGACCGCGCCAAGGCAGCCGCGGACCACCACTGGGCCACCGCCGAACGGGCGGCGGGCCGGCTGCGCGAGCGCTACGACCGCCTGGTCGGCGAACTCGACGCCCGGCGGCGCGACCTGGAGGCCGAGCACCGGGAGGTCATGCGGCAGGCGCACGAGCGGGTCGCGGTGATGACCCGGGAGGCCGAGCTGCGCCGCCGCGAGCTGGACGAGCGGGCCGCCGCGCTGCGCGAGCAGGTGCAAGCGGACTTCGAGGTGGCCATGAACGCCCGCCGCGCCGAGGCGCTGGCCGACCTGGCCCGGCTGCGGGCCGCCGCCGAGGCCGAGGCCGCCCGGCTGGTGCGCGAGGCCGGAGCACGCGCGGAGCACGTCACCGCCCAGGCCGAAGCGCACGCCGAGCGCGTCACCGCCGAAGCCGAAGCACACGCCGAACGCGTCACCACCCGGGCCGAACGCCGCGTGGAGGAGCTGCGGGCCCGGCGCGAGGACATCGCGGAGAGCCTGAAGCTCGCCCAGGACCTGCTGGCCGCGGCCGCACCGCTGCTCGACCCGCTGCCGGAGGAGGTCCCGGCGCAGCGGGACGAGCTGGAACTCGTGAGCTGAGGGCCTCTTCGCCACCCGCGCGGGCGGGGTGCTCCGGAACCGGCGCACCCCGCCCGCGGCCTCAGCCGTCGATCAGGCCCGCCAGCCGGTCCGCCAGGTCGTCCCACCGCCAGTGCCGCGTGACCCACTCGCGCCCGGCCTCGCCCATCTTCGCCGCGGTGCCCGGGTCGGCCAGCAGCTCGGCCACCGCCGACGCCACCCCCGCCACCTCGCGCCCGTCCACCACGTGCCCGGTCACGCCGTCCAGCACCGTCTCCGGCGCGCCGCCCGACCGGCCCGCCACCACGGGCAGCCCGCTCGCCGACGCCTCCAGGTACACGATGCCCAGGCCCTCGACGTCCAGGCCGCGGCCCCGGGTGCGGCACGGCATGGCGAACACGTCGCCCGCGTTGTAGTGCGCGGGCAGCTCCTCCCACGGCACCGAGCCGGTGAACACGACGTGCTCCCCGACGCCCTCGGTCGCGGCCAGCTTCTCCAGCGTGGCCCGGTACGGGCCGCCGCCGACCACCAGCAGCGCCGCGCCCGGCACCCGCCGCCGGATGTCGGGCAGCGCCCGCACCAGCACGTCCTGCCCCTTGCGCGGCACCAGCCGGGACACGCACACCACCACCGGCCGGTCGCCCAGGCCGTACCGGGCGCGCACGTCGGCGCGGGCCGCCGGGTCCGGCCGGTAGACCGAGGTGTCCACACCGGACGGCAGGTGCTCCAGCGCCGCCATCGGCCCGAACGCGGCGGCGAACCGGGACCGCGTGTACCGGCTCACGAACGTCACCACGTCCACATCGGACCCGATCCGGCGCAGCGCCTGCCGCGCGCCCGGCAGCATCGACCAACCCACCTCGTGCCCGTGGGTGGACGCCACCACCCGCTCCGCGCCCGCCGCCCGCAGCCGGGGCGCCATCAGGGCCAGGGGCGCCGCCGCGCCGAACCACACGGCGTCACATCGCGCGCCGCGCGCGATGTCCTCCGCCCGGCGCACCACGTCGGGCGTGGGCAGCATCAGCGTGCCGGGGTGCCGCACCACCTCGAACGGCTGCACCTCGTCGAACTCCGGGTGCGAACCGGCGGGCGAGGACCACGACGGCGCGTACACCACGAGGTCGGGCAACCGCACCGCCAGGGCGTGCAGGTAGGCCTGGATGCCACCGGGCCGGGGCGGGAAGTCATTGGTCACCAGGAGGGTCCGACGCACGCGCCCACGTTACGGGAACGTCGCCGCCAGGTACTCGCGCCAGCCCGAAACCAGCTCGGCGACGCCCCGGCCGGTCAGCCCCGGCAGCGCCTCGTCCACTTCGGACGCCGGCACCCGCGCCAGCCGCCGGTACAGCTCCACCAGCCCCGGCTCGCCCAGCACCGACGCCAGGTAGGCGTTGAGCGACCACGCCTGCTGGTAGGCCAGCTCCAGGTCGGGCCCGCGGAAGTCCTCGTCCGAGGGCAGGCCGGTCGGCGGCGCCTCGCGCACGGCGGCGGCCAGCAGCGGCGCGGCCCGCTCCGGCGGCACCCCGCTCCCCCGGTAGCCCACGTAGTCGGCGAACCCCTCCAGCAGCCACATCGGCGCGCCGTCCGCGGTCTCGCCGCGCACCGCGACGTGCGTGATCTCGTGCCGCAGCAGCACCCGCAGCGCGATGGGCGACAGGGCGCCCGCGCTGTCCGGGTTGAGCACGACCCGCTGGCCGCGCGCGGTGCGCGTGGCCGGGTCCACCCGGTCGGCCACGGCGACGCCCGCGATCGCCCCGGTGGCGAACCCCGGTCCGACCAGCGCGCCCATCTCCTCGGCTCCGGAGGGCACCAGCACGGCCACCTGCCGCGCCCACGCCGGCCCCCACACCTCGGTGACCGCGCGCACCGCGCCGTCCAACTCGGCCAGCGCCCGTCGCGCCAGCGCCTCGCCGCCGGGGTGGGAGATCACGAAACCGCCGGGTCCGCCGTGCACCCGGCAGGGCCCGAAGTCCCACGGCCCGCGCCAGGTGCGCCTGCCCAGCGGCTCCAGGGCGGTGTCGGAGTTGAGGTACCAGCGGTCGCCGCGCCGGGTGAACAGGTAGGCCATGCCCTGCGTGCTGGGTTCGACGTCCACGCCGCGCAGCCGGTAGGCCAGCCGCACGCCCGGCGCCCACGCCTCGTCGGCGGCGGGCGGGGTCGGCGGGGACAGGTCGGTCCCGCCGCCGTCCAGCCGGTACTCCCACCCGTCCAGCGGCACGTCGGCGAGGTTGTGGAACAGGTCGCGCTGCCGCTGCCGGAACCCGGGGTCGGCCAGCGGGTCGAGGTCGGCGGTGAACGCGGTCTCGTCGCGGGTCAGCAGCGCGCGGGCCCGCCGGTCGAGCAGCGACCGGACCTCGTCCGCCCGCGCGGGCGCGGCCTCTGCGGCGGGCGCGGGCGGGTCCGGCGCCACGGCCGCGGTCAGGCCGCCCAGGAAGGTGAGGGCCACGAGCAGGGCCAGCGGCACCCGGAAGCGGTTCACGGACCGGTGCGGGGGCGTCGGCGGGGGCCCCCCACCCCCGGGTGCCCCCCCGGGGGCGCCAGGG
>NZ_JBHWIE010000331.1:0-7998 GCF_042732085.1 Actinosynnema sp. NPDC059797 | reverse complement strand
GCGCCGCGGGTCCCCCCGAGCCCCGCGGCGCCGGCCGCCGAACCCGGGCACGACCCCCGGCCCGGACGCGGCCCCACCGAACCCCGACCCACGGAACTCTCCGACCCGCCGAACTCCGACCGCCCGGAACACCGGGGCGCCGCTGCGGGGGGCGCTTCGACCACCGGGCCGCCGGGGCGCCGGACCCCGGACCTCCGCACCACGCGGCCGGTCCGGGGTGTCGGCCGCCGAACCCGCACCCCGGCGCTCTGCCCCGCCCCCCGCTCCACCTCGTCCCACCCCGCTCTGCCTACGCGCGTTCTGCCTCCGCGCCCACTCCCCGCTCCCCGCTCCCGGCAGCCCGCTCCTGCCGCTCGCCCCTGTCGGCTCCTGCTCGCCCCTGCTCCACCCGGCCGCCCGCACTGGGCCGTTCGTCACCAGTCAAAATGGGGGCGTGGATCGACGAACGCTGCTGTGCGGCCTGCTCGCCCTGACCGCCGGCGGCACCGGCCTGACCGCGTGCGGCGCCGGTTCGCCCACCCGTCGCCCCGGCACCGGCTCGGCCCGCCCCGGTGACCGCATCGCCGGGCTCGCCGACGTCCCGGTCGGCTCCGGCGCGCTGGTCGACGTGGCGGGTGACGGGCAGTTGCTGCTGGTCAGGCCGTCGGACGAGGTCGTCCGCGCGTTCAACCCGGCCTGTCCGCACCAGGGCACCACGGTGAGCCCGCCCGCCGCCGGCGTGATCACCTGCCCGACCCACCGCAGCACGTTCGACCCGGGTTCGGGCGCGGTGCTGACGGGGCCGTCGCCGCGCGGGCTGGTCGAGGTCCCGGTCGCGGTGTCCGGTTCGGACGTGCTGCTCTCCTGAAGGACGTCCCATCCCGCGAGATCTGTTGAACCCGGCTTCACGTGGTGTCGTATTGCGTGTGTACCCGAACGACCACCACCCACCACGCAGCGGAGGACCGGTTTTGAGTTCAACGGAGAAAGCAGGGCTGCCTCGTCGCTCGGTGCTGTGCGGAGTCCTCGTCGCGCTCGCGGTGCCCGGTGGGCTCGCGGCGTGCGGCAGCGGCGAACCGGCCCAGCCCGGCGGCAGCACCGGCACCGGCGCCCCCACCGGCGGCGGCAGCACCCCCACCGGCGGCGGCACGACGGGCGCGGCGGTGATCGCGCCGCTGGCCGACGTGCCCGACGGGGGCGGCCTGGTCGCGGGCAACCCGGCCACCAGCAAACCGCTCGTGCTGGTCCGCACCGGCGACACCGTCAAGGCGTACGACGCGACGTGCCCCCACCAGGGCGTGGCCGTCGCACCGCCGGAGAACGGCACCATCACCTGCCCGGCCCACGGCAGCCAGTTCAGCGCCGCGGACGGCTCGCTGGCCAAGGGCCCGGCCACCAAGGGCCTCACCGAGGTCAAGGTGAAGGTGGAGGGGGACCAGGTCCTCCTGGCCTGACCCGCCGCCCGACCGGCGTGTCCTCCACCCCGACACCGCGTGTCGTCCACTCCGACACCGCGAGTCGTCCACCCGGGCACCGCGCACCCCGGCACCGCGCGCCCCGGACCCGCGACGAGACGTCGCGGGTCCGGGGCGGGCCGTCCACCGAACCGGGTGAACCGACCACGCGATCGGTTGTCGGTGCCCGCACGTAGGCTTGTCCGCGTGGCCGACCCGTCGACCTATCGCCCCGCGACAGGCACCATCCCCGAAGCCCCCGGCGTCTACAAGTTCCGCGACGCAGGTGGCCGGGTGGTCTACGTCGGCAAGGCCAAGAACCTGCGCTCCCGCCTCAACTCCTACTTCGCCGACATCGCGGGCCTGCACCCGCGCACCAGGCAGATGGTCACCACCGCGGCGAGCGTCGAGTGGACCGTCGTCACCACCGAGGTCGAGGCGCTCCAGCTGGAGTACAACTGGATCAAGGAGTTCGACCCGCGCTTCAACGTCCGCTACCGCGACGACAAGAGCTACCCGGTGCTGGCCGTGACGTTGAACGAGGAGTTCCCGCGCCTGCACGTCTACCGCGGCCCGCGCCGCAAGGGCGTCCGCTACTTCGGCCCCTACGCCCACGCCTGGGCCATCCGGGAGACCCTGGACCTGCTGCTCCGCGTCTTCCCGGCCCGCACCTGCTCAACCGGCGTGTTCAAGCGCCACGGCCAGATCGGCCGCCCGTGCCTGCTCGGCTACATCGACAAGTGCTCCGCGCCGTGCGTGGGCCGCGTCACCGCCGACGAGCACCGCGACATCGTCGACGACTTCTGCGACTTCCTGGCCGGCCGGACCGACTCGTTGGTCCGCAGGCTCGAACGCGAGATGACCGCCGCCGCCGAGGAGCTGGAGTTCGAGAAGGCCGCCCGCCTCCGCGACGACCAGGCCGCCCTCAAGCGGGCACTGGAGAAGCAGGCCGTGGTCCTCGGCGACGGCACCGACGCCGACGTGGTGGCGTTCGACCAGGACGACCTGGAGGTGTCGGTCCAGGTGTTCCACGTGCGCGGCGGTCGCGTGCGCGGCCAGCGCGGCTGGGTCGTGGACAAGGTGGACGAGATCGGCGTGCCCGGCCTGGTCGACCAGTTCGTCACCCAGTTCTACGGCGAGCAGGTGGAGTCCGCGCGGGCCGGCGGCGTCGAGGCCGCGCCCGTGCCGCGCGAGGTGCTGGTGCCGGAGCTGCCCGACGACGCGCCCGCCGTGGAGAAGTGGCTGTCCGGGCTGCGCGGCGGCAGGGTGGCGCTGCGCGTGCCGCAGCGCGGCGACAAGCGCGCCCTCATGGACACCGTCGCGCGCAACGCCAAGGAGGCGTTCCAGCAGCACAAGCTGCGCCGCGCGGGCGACCTCACGGCCCGCTCGGCGGCCCTCCAGGAGCTCCAGGAGGCCCTGGCGCTGGACTCGGCGCCGCTGCGCATCGAGTGCACCGACATCAGCCACGTCCAGGGCACCGACGTGGTGGCCTCGCTCGTGGTGTTCGAGGACGGCCTGGCGCGCAAGTCCGAGTACCGGCGCTTCGCGATCCGCGAGGCCGCCGAGCAGGGCGACGTGGCCTCCATCGCCGAGGTGGTGCGCCGCCGCTTCCAGGCGTACCTGAAGGAGACCGCGGACGCGGGCCCGACGCCCGGCATCGACCCCGAGACGGGGCGGCCGCGCAGGTTCGCCTACGCGCCGAACCTGCTGGTCGTCGACGGTGGCGCGCCGCAGGCGCAGGCGGCTTCCGACGTGCTGGCCGAGCTGGGCATCACCGACGTGGCGGTGGTCGGCCTGGCCAAGCGGCTGGAGGAGGTGGGGGGGGGGGGGCCGCGGGCGCTGGGGGTTTGGGGGGGGGGGGGGGGGGGGGGGGCCCCGGGGGGGGGGGGGGGGGGCGGGGCCTGGGGGGGGGTGGTGGGGGGGGGGCGGGGCGCGCCGGACCCGGTGATCCTGCCCCGCACCAGCGAGGCCCTCTACCTGCTGCAACGCGTGCGCGACGAGGCGCACCGGTTCGCCGTCGCCTACCACCGGCAGAAGCGGTCCAAGCGCATGACGACCTCGGCCCTGGACGACGTGCCGGGTCTGGGCCAGACGCGCAAGACCGCCCTGCTCAAGCACTTCGGCTCGCTGAAGAAACTGCGTGAGGCGAGCATCGAGGAGATCAGCGTGGTGCCGGGCGTGGGCCGGCGCACCGCGGAGGCCGTGCACGCGACGCTGAGCGCGTCCGGTACCGAAGGGGACATGAAGTGAGCGCACCGGCCGGAGAGAAGTCCGGCATCGAAGTCGCGGTGGTGACCGGCCTGTCCGGAGCGGGCCGCAGCACCGCAGCGAAGTGCCTGGAAGACCTCGGGTGGTTCGTGGTGGACAACCTGCCGCCCGAGCTGATCGCCACCATGGTGGAGCTGGGCGCGCAGGCCAGGGGCGCCATCACCAGGGTCGCGGTCGTGATGGACGTGCGCAGCCGCGCGTTCACCGACGACCTGGCGGCGATCATCAAGGACCTCGACGCCCGCGGCTACAAGCCGAAGGTGCTGTTCCTGGAGGCCACCGACGCGGTGCTGATCCGCCGGTTCGAGTCGGTCCGCCGCGGCCACCCGCTCCAGGGCGACGGCCGCCTCGCGGACGGCATCGAGGCCGAGCGGGTCCTGCTCACGCCGCTGCGCGAGGAGGCCGACCTGGTGCTCGACACCTCCGGCCTGTCCGTGCACCAGCTGCGCAACAAGATCGAGGACACCTTCGGCACCGAGTCGGCGGCCCGCACGCGCGTCACCGTGCTGTCGTTCGGCTACAAGTACGGCCTGCCGATGGACTCCGACCTGGTCATGGACGTGCGGTTCCTGCCGAACCCGTTCTGGATCCCCGAGCTGCGCGAGCAGACCGGCCTGGACGGCGACGTGCGGAACTACGTGCTCACCCAGGAGGGCGCGGAGGAGTTCCTGGACCGCTACCACGAGCTGCTGCGGCTCATCGGCGCCGGCTACCGGCGCGAGGGCAAGCGGTACCTGACGCTCGCGGTGGGCTGCACCGGCGGCAAGCACCGCAGCGTGGCCATCTCAGAGGAGCTGGCCGCGCGCCTGGCCAGCGAGGACGGCATGGCGGTCAAGGTCGTCCACCGGGACCTGGGACGCGAGTGAGCTGGACAGCTGTGGCGCTGGGCGGCGGGCGCGGCCTGCACGTCACGCTCACCGCGCTGCGCCGGGTGACCGACGACGTGACGGCCGTGGTGACGGTCGCCGACGACGGCGGCTCCTCCGGGCGCCTGCGCCGTGAGCTGGGCCTGCTGCCGCCCGGCGACCTGCGCAAGGCGATGGTGGCCCTGGCGGGCGACGACCCCTCCAGCGCGATGTGGGCGAAGCTGTTCCAGCACCGCTTCGGCGGCACGGGCGCGCTGGCCGGTCACGCGGTGGGCAACCTGGTGCTGGCGGGCCTGCTGGAGCAGCTGGGCGACCCGGTGGCGGTGCTGGCCGAGGCCGCCCGGCTGCTCGGCGTGCGCGGGCGCGTGCTGCCCATGTGCACCGAGCCGCTGGAGATCGAGGCCGACGTGTCCGGGCTGGACGACGACGCCGACGTGGTGCGCCGGATCCGGGGCCAGGTCGCGATCGCCACCACCCCGGGCCGCGTGCGGCGCATCCGCCTGCACGGGCCGGGAGGTCCCGGCGAGGCGCCGCGAGGCTGCCCGGAGGCCGTCGAGGCGGTGCTGGGCGCGGACGTGGTGCTGCTCGGACCGGGTTCCTGGTTCACCAGCGTGCTGCCGCACCTGCTGGTGCCCGAGCTGCACGACGCGTTGACGCGCACCGCCGCGAAGAAGGTCGTGGTGCTCAACCTCGTCCCCCAACCGGGCGAAACCGCCGGCTTCTCCCCGGAGCTGCACCTCGACGTGCTGTGCGAGCACGCGCCGGGGCTGCGCGTGGACGCGGTGATCGCGGACACCGGCGCGGTGCCCGTCCCGGACCGCCTGCGGCGTGCCGCCGCAGCTCTGGGGGCCGAGGCGCACCTCGCGCCCGTCGCCGCGGCGGGCGCGCCGGACCGCCACGACCCGGCCGCGCTGGCGCTGGGCATCCAGCGGGCGTTGGGTGGCCCCGCTGACGGGACCGGTGGGGCGTCGAGTACAACCCTGCTGGAAGAAGGCACGACCAGGGGAGGCGAGGCACCGTGGCGATGACGTCTGCGGTCAAGGACGAGCTGAGCAGGCTGGCCGTCTCCAAGACCTGCTGCCGCCGCGCGGAGGTCGCGTCCCTGCTGCGGTTCGCGGGCGGGCTGCACATCGTCGGCGGCCGGGTGGTCGTGGAGGCGGAGCTGGACCTGGGTTCGACGGCCCGGCGGCTGCGCCGCGAGATCCACGAGCTGTACGGGCACCAGTCGGACGTGTTCACCATCACCTCCAGCGGTCTGCGCAAGGGCACCCGTTTCGTGGTGCGCGTGGTCAAGGACGGCGAGGGCCTGGCCCGGCAGACCGGCCTGCTCGACCCGCGCGGCCGCCCGGTGCGCGGCCTGCCCGCGCCGGTGGTGTCCGGCGGGGTGTGCGACGCGGAGGCGGCGTGGCGCGGCGCGTTCCTGGCGCACGGCTCGCTGACCGAGCCCGGTCGCTCGTCCTCGATGGAGATCACCTGCCCGGGGCCGGAAGCGGCGTTGGCGCTGGTCGGCGCGGCGCGGCGGATGGGCATCGGCTCGAAGTCGCGCGAGGTGCGCGGCGCGGAGCGGGTCGTGATCCGGGACGGTGACGCGATCGGCGCGATGCTGACCAGGCTGGGCGCGCACGACAGCGTGCTGGCGTGGGAGGAGCGCCGGATGCGCCGCGAGGTGCGCGCCACGGCGAACCGGCTGGCGAACTTCGACGACGCGAACCTGCGGCGCTCGGCGCGGGCCGCGGTGGCGGCGGCGGCGCGCGTGCAGCGGGCGCTGGAGATCCTGGGGGCCGAGGCGCCGGACCACCTGGCGGCGGCGGGCGCGCTGCGGCTGGCGCACCGGCAGGCGTCGCTGGAGGAGCTGGGCCAGCTCTCGGAGCCGCAGATGACCAAGGACGCGGTGGCCGGCCGGATCCGGCGGCTGCTGGCGATGGCCGACAAGCGCGCCCGGGAGCTGGGCATGCCGGACACGGAGTCCGCGGTGACCGCGGAGATGCTGGAGGCCGAGGTCTGACCGGAATGCCGGTCTGCGCCCGCCCCGGTCCCCGCCCGCCCTGGCCGGGCTCTTCCGCGCCCATTCCCGGCGCGGCGGCCCCCGTCTTTGTTACTTCGCAGTAACAATGCCGTCAAGCTGGATTTTCTTGTTCGATCAAGAGATCCTGGTGATGCGAGTGACCAGGGCCTCAGCGCGGAGGCTAGGCTGACCAACGGCTGCCTGGTCAGCCCATGACTGCACGCCCCTGGCGTTCCTATCGCCAGTCGAGTATCGAGGAGACTCACCGTGACGGTTCGCGTAGGTGTCAATGGTTTCGGCCGCATCGGTCGCAACTTCTGGCGCGCCGTTCAGGCCAGCGGGCACGACATCGAGATCGTCGCCTTCAACGACCTCGGTGACGTCAACACGATGGCTCACCTGCTCAAGTACGACTCCATCCTCGGCCGCCTGGACGGCGAGGTGGCGGTGACCGACGAGGGCATCTCGGTCGACGGCAAGGTCATCAAGGCCCTCGCCGAGCGCGACCCGGGCAAGCTGCCCTGGAAGGACCTGGGCGTCGACGTCGTCGTCGAGTCGACCGGCTTCTTCACCGACGCCACCGTGGCCCGCAAGCACGTCGACGAGGGCGGCGCGAAGAAGGTCATCATCTCGGCCCCGGCCAAGAACGAGGACCTCACCGTGGTGCTGGGCGCCAACGAGGGCCAGTACGACGGCTCGCAGACCGTCATCTCGAACGCCTCGTGCACCACGAACTGCCTGGCCCCGCTGGCCAAGGTGCTGCACGACGCCTTCACCATCGAGCGTGGCCTGATGACCACCATCCACGCTTACACGCAGGACCAGAACCTCCAGGACGCGCCGCACAAGGACCTGCGCCGCGCCCGCGCCGCCGCGCTGAACATCGTGCCCACCAGCACCGGCGCCGCCAAGGCCATCGGCCTCGTGCTGCCCGAGCTGAACGGCAAGCTCGACGGCTACGCGCTGCGCGTGCCCGTGCCCACCGGCTCGGCCACCGACCTGACCGTCACCGTCGGTCGCGACGTCACCCTGGACGAGGTCAACGCCGCGTACAAGGCCGCCGCCGAGGGCCCGCTGAAGGGCTACCTGCGCTACAACACGGACCCGATCGTGTCGGCCGACATCGTCACCGACCCGGCGTCCTGCATCTACGACGCGCCGCTGACCAAGGTCATCGGCAACCAGGTCAAGGTCGTCGGCTGGTACGACAACGAGTGGGGCTACTCCAACCGCCTCGTCGACCTGGTCAACCTCGTCGCCAGCAAGCTCTGACGAAGTACGGGACACTCGCTGTGAAGACTCTCGAAGACCTGCTCAGCGAGGGTGTGTCGGGGGGGGGCGGGGTGGTGGGCGCCGCGCAGAACGTCCCCCGCCACCGCGCCCCGCTGACCGACGACCGCCGCCGGGGCGCCGCGGTGCCGCCGCG
>NZ_JBHWIE010000330.1:0-8071 GCF_042732085.1 Actinosynnema sp. NPDC059797 | reverse complement strand
GCGGGACGCCGTCGCCCCCGACCACCTCGACCCGCTGCCGTCCTGACCGGCGAGACCACCTCACCGGTCGTCGCGACGCCCACCCCCGCCCGGGCCGCGTGCCCGGACGCACCTCGCCGCCACCACGCGCCGCCCACCGCCTCCACACGCCGCCGCACAACTCATCCCAACGTCAGGAGGTCCCCTTGTTCGCGTCCTCGTTACCCGCGGTGCGGCGGCCGGCACCGGTCGGCGTCGCCGCCGTCGTGCTGGCGGCGTCGGTGACCCTCGCCCCGTCCGCGCACGCGGCCACCACGACCATCCACGCCGCCCCCGCCGGCACCGGCACCGCCTGTTCGGCCACCCAGCCCTGCTCGCTGCCCGCCGCCCAGGCCGCGGTGCGGGCGCAGAACAGCGCCATGTCCGGCGACATCGTCGTGCAACTGGCCGACGGGGTGTACCGGCTCAGCGAGCCGCTGCGGCTGACCGCGGCCGACTCCGGCAACAACGGCCACCGCGTGCTGTGGCAGGCGGCTCCGTCCGCGCGCCCCGTGATCAGCGGGGCCCGCGCCGTCACCGGCTGGTCGCGGGTCGACGCCAACCGGAACATCTGGCGCGCGACCGTCCCCGCCGGCACCGACTCCCGCCAGCTCTACGTCAACGGCGCGATCGCCACGCGGGCGCGCACGCAGGTGAACCGGGCCGACTTCACGTTCACCGCCACCGGCATGCGGTTCTCCAACGCGGCGCTGGGCTACCTGAACGACCTGGCCGGCCAGAACCGGGTCGAGGTGGAGAGCGTCAACTCCTTCACCGACCGGTACTCGCCGGTGCAGGCCATCAGCGGGAACTTCCTGACGATGCAGCAGCCCGCCTGGAACAACAACACCTTCGGCTACGACACGCTCAGCCGGCCGCACCGGGCGGGCCCCCTCTACCTGGCCAACGCCTACGAGTTCCTGGACTCGCCGGGGGAGTGGTACCTCAACCCCGGGACCGGCGCGCTGTCCTACATCCCCCTGGCCGGGCAGGACATGAGCAGCACCGGCGTCGAACTGCCGGTGCTGCAGTCGCTGGTCAACGTCGGCGGCACCTACGACGCGCCGGCGCACCACATCTCGTTCAGCGGGATCACCTTCACCGGCACCAGCTGGCTGGGGCCCAGCAGCAACCAGGGGTACGCGGACCAGCAGACCGGCGCCTACATGGCGGGCAACTGGAACTGGCCTGCGGACCGGATCACCTCCTGCCAGAACGGCTGCGCCCAGTTCGAGGCGGTTCGACCGCACTGGTCCCAGATGCCCGCCGCCGTGCAGGTCTCGGCCGCCAACGACATCACGTTCAGCGAGTCGCAATTCGTCAACCTGGGACAGACGGCCATCGGCATCGGCAACGACGCCAACGCCCACGCCGGCGGTGTCGGCCTGGGCGCCGCCAACATCACCGTCACGCGGTCGGAGATCGCCCGCAGCTCGGCGGGCGGCGTCGTGGTCGGCGGCGTGCGCGCCGACGCGCACCACCCGAGCGACCAGCGGATGGTCAACCGGGACATCACCGTGAGCCACAACCGCCTCCACGACCTCGGCGTGGAGTACCGGGGCAACGTCTCGGTGCTCAACACCTACGTCACCAACGCCACGGTGGCCCACAACGAGGTCTACAACATGCCCTACTCCGGCATGTCGATCGGGTACGGCTGGGGCGCCAACGACGCCGGCGGCAGCAACCACTACGCCAACCGCGGCCTCTACAACTACCAGCCGCGCTACACGACGCCCACGACCGCGTCCAACAACCGGCTCCTCAACAACCACATCCACGACGTCATGCAGCAGATGAACGACGGCGGGTGCATCTACACCCTGGCGTGGAACCCGAACGCGGTCATCAGCGGGAACCACTGCCAGCGGACCAACGGCCACTTCGGGCTCTACTTCGACGAGGGCTCGCGGTTCTACACGGCCACCAACAACGTCTTCTCCGCCACCGGCACCTGGGCGACCGCGAACTACTGGGGCGGCGAGAACATGGGCAACTGGACGGTCACCGGCAACTGGTCGACCAACGGCAGCACGAACGTGACCAACGGCGACCGCGGCAACGTGGTGTCCGGCAACGTCACGGTCACCGGGAGCACCTGGCCGGCCGGCGCGCAGGCGGTGATGGCCAACGCCGGACCCGGGGGCGGCGGCAGCGGCCCGCAGAACGCCATGCTCGTCGGCGCCCAGTCGGGTCGGTGCGCCGAGATCGCCGCCGGGAGCGCCAACGGTGCCCAGGTGCGGCTCTGGGACTGCGCCGGCGGCACCGGCCAGCGGTGGACCCACACCGCGGCCAAGCAGCTCGTGCTCAACGGCGGCAAGTGCCTCGACGCCAGCGGCCAGGGCACGGCCAACGGCACCGCGGCGATCATCTGGGACTGCAACGGCCAGCCGAACCAGCAGTGGAACGTCAACGCCAACGGCACCATCACCGGCGTCCAGTCCGGGCTGTGCCTCGACGCCAGCGGCAACGGCACCGCGAACGGCACCCCGGTCCACCTGTGGACCTGCCACGGCGGCGCGAACCAGCAGTGGAGCGTGCGGAGCTGACCCGGGCCCGCGGAGGCCGTCCCGCCCGGCCTCCGCGTCGGGCCGATCGCCGTCTCAACCGCCCTGATGCGGACCGTGAAACTGTTAGCGCTAACTAAAATCAGCCATGCAGTCCCAGGTCCCTCAGGCAGGGTTCAACCATGCTTGCACGACGCTCGTGTTAGCGCTAACTTCGGATCGTGATGTGACCCGTGCGTGAACCCGTACGGCCCCAGCGGATGCTCGTCGCCAGGTGCTCCCGCGCCGGCGGACGACACGTTGGTCGATTGCTCGTCACCTGGGCCCGCCGCAGCAACCCCGCCCAGGGTCGGAACTCCGGACAACCGGTCGCCACCGGTCGCCACCGGGCGCGAAGTGGCACGAACCGCGGTCCGCTCCGGCCAGGTGGCGCGAACCACCAGCGGGAGCCGCCGGTCCGACGCGGCCACCGCAGTCCTACTCGTCCAGAGGAGACGACGATGACCGACCCGCAAGACCAGCGACGACCCATCCGCCGGCGCACGGTTCTCGGCGGGGGGCTCGCCGCCCTGGGGGCCGCGGCCCTGCAGGGCGGGACCGCGTCGGGCGCGCCCGACGCGGTCCCGGCGGCCGCGTGGGTGGACCCGCCCAACGGCTACCCCGAGTGGAACAACAACATCGGGATCTTCGAGGTCAACTCGGAGCCGCCGCACGCGACCTCCATGCCGTACGCCGACCTGGAACAGGCGCTGAACGCCGACCGCACCACGTCGCCGTACCGGCTCGACCTCACCGGGACGTGGCGGTTCAAGCACGTCGCCAGGCCCGCCGACCGCGACCTGAACTTCCACCGGACCGACGTCGACGACAGCGCCTGGCGGACCATCCCGGTACCGGCCAACTGGCAGCAGCACGGCTACGACTTCCCGATCTACACCAACTTCACCTACCCCTGGTGGGGCGCCAACGGGCAGAACGAGAACGCCCAGCCGCCGTTCGCGCCGACCCGGTTCAACCCGGTCGGCCAGTACCGCCGGCGGTTCGACCTCCCGACCGCCTGGCAGGGACGGCGGGTCCACCTGCACTTCGAGGGCGTCAAGTCCGCGTTCTACCTCTGGGTCAACGGGACGAAGGTCGGCTACCGCGAGGGCTCGTACACGGCGGCGGAGTTCGACGTCACCGACCACGTCCGGGCCGGGACCAACCTGGTCGCGGTCGAGGTCTACCGGTTCCCGGACGGGGACTGGCTGGAGGACCAGGACATGATCCGGCTGTCCGGGATCTTCCGGCCGGTCTTCCTGTACTCCGTGCCCCCGGTGCACCTGCGCGACTTCACGCTCACCACCCCGTTGCGGGACAACTACACCAACGCCGACCTGGCGGTGAAGGTGGCGCTGCGCAACCGCGGCGCGCAGCAGTCGGGGACGTACTCGGTGGAGGTCCAGCTCTACGACGCCCGGCGGCAGGCCGTCTGGTCCTCGCCCCTGCGGCTGCCGGTGAACGTCGGCTCGGTGCCGGTCGGCCAGGACGCGACGGGTCAGGGCTCCCAGGGCGTCCCGGGCGTGAAGCTCTGGTCGGCCGAGCACCCGAACCTCTACACCGCCGTGCTGCACCTGCGCGACCCGTCCGGCGCGGTCACCCAGACCGCGTCGGCGCGGGTCGGCTTCCGGGAGTTCGCGCTCTCGGGCGGGCTGATGCGGATCAACGGCCGGCCCGTGTCGCTGCGCGGCACCAACCGGCACGAGACGGACCCCGACCGCGGCCAGGCGGTGACCCGCGAGGACATGGTCCGCGACATCGTGCTGATGAAGCGGCTCAACATCAACGCCGTCCGGACCGCGCACTACCCGAACAACCCGCTCTGGTACGACCTCGCCGACGAGTACGGCCTCTACGTCATGGACGAGGCCAACCTGGAGACCCACGGCGTGCGGGACAGCTACCCGGCTTCCAACCCCGCCTGGACCGCGGCCGTCGTGGACCGGGCCGTCCAGATGGTGCACCGCGACAAGAACCACCCGTCGGTCGTCATCTGGTCGCTCGGCAACGAGGCGGGCGGCGGCAGCAACTTCGTGACCATGCGCAACGCGATCCGCGCGGCCGACCCGACCCGGGTCATCCACTACGAGGGCGACAACCGGCGCGAGGTCAGCGACATCCGGTCCCGGATGTACGAGAGCCCGGCCGCGGTCGAGGGCCGGGGCCGGGACACCTCCGACACCCGCCCGTACGTGATGATCGAGTACTCGCACTCGATGGGCAACTCCACCGGCAACTTCAAGGAGTACTGGGACGTCGTCCGGCGCTACCCGGTCCTCCAGGGCGGGTACATCTGGGACTTCGTCGACCAGGGCCTGCGCCGGCCGATCCCGTCGGGCGGGGGGACCTACCTGGCCTACGGCGGCGACTGGGGCGACAACCCCAACGACGGCAACTTCTGCGCCAACGGCATCGTCACCGCCGACCGGCGGCCGGCCGGGAAGGCCGCCGAGGTCAAGCGGGTCTACCAGGCGATCAACGTCTCGGCGGGCGCGGACGTCGCCGGCGGGGTCGTCCGGATCACCAACGAGAACCTGTTCACCAACGTCAACGAGTTCACCGGTCGGTGGGCCCTGGTCGCCGACGGCGCGGTGGTGCAGAGCGGGACGCTCACCGCGGCGCAGCTCGACATCGCCCCGCTGACGAGCAAGACCGTCCAGCTGCCCGTGCGGCGACCGACCGCCCCGGCGCCGGGCGAGGAGCACTTCCTGGAACTGTCGTTCGTGCTCGCGACCGCCACGGCCTGGGCCGACGCGGGGTTCGAAGTGGCCCGGCAGCAGCTCCCGGTGGACTTCTCCAGCCCGCCCGTCGTGCCGACCCCGGTGGCGGACGTGCCCGCGTTGACCGTCACGGAGGCCGGTGACCGCGTCACCGTCGCGGGCACGGACTTCACCGTGGTCTTCGCCAAGGCGACCGGCACGATCAGCTCGTTCGACGCGATGGGCGTGCGCCTGGTCAACTCCGGGCCGGCGCCGAACTTCTGGCGCGCGCCCACGGACAACGACCGGGGCAACGGCCACCCCAGCCGGAACGGCACCTGGCGGCGCGCCGGCCTCGACCGGACCGTGACCGGGTTCTCGGTCAGCAGGCCGTCGGACCGCGCCGTCCGGGTCGCGGTCAGCGGCACGCTGCCGACCAGCACCACGTCGAGGTACACCACGACGTACACCGTGTACGGCAACGGGGAGATCAAGGTCGACAACACCCTGCACCCCGGGGCGGCCACCCTGCCCTACATCCCGGAGGTGGGGACGATCCTGTTCCTGCCCGCGGAGCTGGAGCAGGTGCGCTACTACGGCCGCGGACCGCAGGAGAACCACTGGGACCGCAACAGCGGGTCCGACGTCGGCGTGTACTCCTCCACGGTCTCCGGCCAGTGGACCGGCTACATCCGCCCGCAGGAGAACGGCAACAAGACCGACGTGCGGTGGGTCGCCCTGGTCAACGGCAACGGCCGCGGCCTGCTCGCCTACGGTGAGCCGCTGCTGGAGGTGAACGCGTCGCACTTCACCCCGGAGGACCTGTCGACCGGTGTCCGGCACGACTACCAGTTGACCCGGCGGTCGGAAGTCGTGCTGCGGCTCAACCACCGCCAGACGGGCGTCGGCGGCAACGACAGCTGGGGTGCCCAGCCCCTCGACCAGTACAAGCTGTTCGCCAACCGGGACTACTCCTACACCTACCGGCTGCGGCCCTTACCGGACGTCGGTCAGGCCCTGGCCCTGTCCCGGCGCCCGGTGGAGACGACGGGTGGCGGTGGCGGTCCGCAGACCGGCGTGCACTACCGGTTGGTGGCCCAGCACAGTGGCAAGGCGGCGGACGTCAACGGCGCCTCCACGGCGGCGGGTGCGCCCCTGATCCAGTGGTCGGTCACCGCAGGGCTCACCCAGCAGCCCGACTCCAACGCCACGAGCCAGCAGTGGCGGGTGGTGGACCACGGCGGCGGCTTGGTGAGCCTGGTCAACCGGCAGAGCGGTCTGTCGATGGACGTGTGGGAGCAGTCCACCGCCGACGGCGCCCGCATCTCGCAGTGGAGTTCCACCGGCGGCGCCAACCAGCGCTTCCTGCTCCAGCGGGTGTGAGCCGACCGTCCGGTGTGGAGCGGCTGATCGTTCTCGGCGCAGGTGCCGCGGCACCCGCGCCGAGGTGATCTTCTTTCCGGGCGCGCACCGCCGCGTCCGCCGGCTCGACACCCCCGCCGGGCGTGCTCACTTCTGGCACGACCGGCGGGAGCCCGGCGGCGTAGAACACAGGTTCCGGTTCCCGTGAAGGAGTCGCCATGCGTGTCCTGTTCACCTCAACCCCGACGTCCGGTCACCTGCACCCGCTCGTCCCGCTCGCCGCCGCGCTGCGCGACCGCGGCCACGAGGTCGCGTTCGCCTGCGCCGCCAACCTCCTCGACGACGTGCGCTCCCTCGGGTTCGCCGGCTTCGCCGCCGGGCTGAGCCGCGACGGGGACGGCGACGAGGAGTTCACCGCCCTGAAGGCGGGGGCGAAGGGCCTGACGCCGGGCGTGGAGATGGACCGGCTCGCCATCGCCCGCGTGATGTACGGCGTGCGCGCCCGGCGCACCGCGGCGGACCTGGTCCCGATCTGCCGGGAGTGGCGGCCGGACGTCCTGGTGCGCGACAGCTACGAGCCCGCCGCCGCGGCCGTCGGCGAGCTGCTCGACATCCCGTGCGCCTCGGTCGACATCACGCCGCTCTACGACACGACGCCGCTGGTGGGCGACATCGCCGAGGAGATGGACCGGCTGCGCGCCGAGGTCGGCCTGCCGCCGGGGGACGGCGTGGGCATGCTGCACCGGTACCTGCACCTGTGCTTCGCGCTGCCGCGCCTGCTCGACCCCGCCCGGCCTATGCCCCCGATCACCCACCACCTGCGGGACGGCCTGTTCGACAACCTGGGCGACCAGCGGCTGCCACCGCACCTGGAGCGCCTGGGGGAGCGGCCGCTGGTGTACGTGTCGTTCGGCACCGTGGCGATCCGCTTCTACCCCGGTGCCTACCCCGGGCTGATGGGGACGGTCCTCGACGGCCTGGCCGACCTCGACGCCGACGTGGTCGCCACCGTCGGCCACGACCGCGACCCCGCCGACCTGGGGCCGCGGCCGGCGAACGTCCACGTCGAGCGCTACCTGCCGCAGTCGCTGCTGCTCTCGCGGTGCTCGGCGGTGGTGAACCACGGCGGTTTCAACACGATGACGGGGGCGATGGTCACCGGTCTGCCCCAGGTCAGCATCCCGCTGCTGACCGACGACCACGACAACGTCCGCCGGTTCGCCGCACTCGGCCTGACCAGGGCGCTGGACGCGGCCACCACCACCCCCGGGGAGGTGCGGTCCACCGTGCTCGGCGTCCTGGGCGACCAGGCCATGCGCGCCGACATCGAGAAGGCCCGCGCGGAGATGGCGGAGCTGCCGGGCCCCGACCACGCGGTTGACCTGCTGGAGCGGTTGGCGGTGGAGCGCGTCCCGCTGCGGTCCGGCTCGTGATGCGGTGCCGGTG
>NZ_JBHWIE010000329.1:0-8112 GCF_042732085.1 Actinosynnema sp. NPDC059797 | reverse complement strand
CAGGGTCCACCCCTTCGAAAGGGGTGGACCCGCACCACCCCTTTCCCGCTGGAGCGCTCGTGAGAACCCTGGTGGCCGCGGTCCGCCTCGTGGGTGCGGCCCTGCTCGCCGTCACCCTGTCGCCCTTGCCGACGGCCGCGGCGCAACCCGCCGACGGCGACGCCCGGCAGACGTGGTCGATCGCCCCGGCCTCGGCCTCCGGTCCGGACGGCCGGACCCGGTTCGACTACGTCGTGGAACCCGGCATGCGGTACGACGACCACCTCGCCGTGCGCAACCTCGGCGAGACCGAGTTGGCGCTGGACCTGTACGCGGGCGACGCGGTCAACACCGGCACGGGCGGCTTCGACCTGCTCGCCCGCGACGAGGCGTCCACCGTGGTGGGGAACTGGGTCGCCGTCGCCTCGCCCCGGGTCGTGGTGCCCGCCCGCGAGACCGCGGTCGTGCCCTTCAGCGTCACCGTCCCCGCCGACGCCGAACCCGGCGACCACGTCGGTGGCCTCGTCGCCGCGCTGACCTCAGGCGGGAGCACTCCGGTCGAGGTGGAGCGCCGCGTGGGCAGCAGGCTCTACGTCCGGGTGGCCGGTCCGGTCGACGCCTCCGTGCGGATCGACTCGCCGACCCCGGTTTACCGCGGCACCGCCAACCCGGCGGGGACCGGGGAGGTCGAGGTCACCTACACGGTGGTCAACGACGGCAACCTGCGCCTGGCCCTGCGCCCGTCGGCCCGGGTGAGCGGCCTGTTCGGCCTCGGCGGGCGCTCGACCACCGGCGAGGTGCTGCCGGAACTGCTGCCGGGCAACGCCGTGACGCTCACCCAGACGCTCACCGGGGTCCTGCCGCTCGGCCCGCTCGACGTGCGGGTCGAGGTCGAGCCGGTCACCTCGGCGGCGCAGTCGCTCGGCGGCGCGGTGGAACCCGCGACCGCCGAGGCGTCCGTGTGGGCCGTCCCGTGGACCGCCCTGGGCGCCCTGGCGCTGTTCCTCGGGACGACCACCGCGCTGTGGCGCGTCCGGAGGAGGATCCGGGCGCTGCGCGGGCAGCCGGCCGCCCGGCCCGGGGCGCGCGCGGGGACGCCCTGACCGGCTCCCCGCGCCGCGCGGGTCAGTGCTCGTCGTAGTGCTCGCCGTGCGCGGCGTGGCGGTGGCCGTCGTGCGCGTAGTCCAGGTGGTCGCCGTGCTGCACCGCGACGTGGCCGCAGCCCTCGCCGTGGGCGTGGTCGTGGCCGTCGTGCGCGCCGTGGCCGGTCGGCTCGCACTCGTCGAAGTGCCCGTCGTGCTCGCGGTGCAGGTGGCCGTCGTGGGCGTAGTCCACGTGGTCCTGGTGCGGGACGGCCACGTGGCCGCAGTCCTCGCCGTGCGCGTGGCCGTGGTCGGTGTGCTCGCGGTGCGCGGTCGTCATCGTCGATCCGCCTCTCGGTCGTCGTCGAGGCCGGACGAGCGCCTCGGCGTCCTGGGTTTCGTCACTCAGCGCAACTACACATTAGGACGCACGCATGGGTCCCGCACCTCGACAGCGTCCGATCGGGTGACACCGCGGTCCGGGTCTCAGTACCAGGGCGGGGGTTGGACGACGTCCGGCCCGCCGGTGTGCGGCACCGGCACGTGATCGGCCGCCGGCTCCGGCAGGGCCGCCACGCACGCCGCCGAGCACGCGTTGACCAGCAGCGGCAGCACGTCGGTCGCGATCCGGAGCGAGATCCACACCTGGCGCAGCTCGCGGTCGACCGGCCCGTCGCAGACGCTGCACGTCCGCACGGCCGCGGCGCCCCACACGCCCGGGTCGAGCGCGGCGAAGTCCGCCTGCCCGACCCCGGTCACCGGTCGCAGCGCCGGGAACGGCGGCCGGAACTTGAAGTTGCCGTAGAGGACCCGGGTGCTCACCGTGCTGTCCGCGAGTCCCGGGCACCTGGTCAGCTCGTACGGGTACCAGTGCAGCCGGTGCGAGGTGTAGGGGTCGAACGCCCGGAGGCCGGTCATGGCGCCGATCTCGGGCGGGAGGCGCACCAGGTTCGTGCCGTACAGGAGCAGGCGCCGCACCGCGGTCAGCTTCGCGATCGTGGGCGGCAGGGTGACCACCTGCCGCCGTTCCGGGGCGGTCATCTCCCGGAAGGGCGCGAACTCCTCCCGGCCGTCGGCCGCCGCCTCCTCGACCAGCTCCAGCAGGCGCAGCCAGCCCGGCGCCGCGACGTCCTGCCGGTCCCGGTGGAAGCGGACGGTCCTCGGCCGGTCCTCGGTGGAGTACCCGACGCACCGGCACCGGTCCCGGTCGGGGCCGCCCGCCGAGGGGCCGACCGCGCCCGCGAACCGGTTGGGGACCGCTCCGGGAGGTCTCTCGTCCGCCGTCACCGCGGGAGCGTAACGACGGGGTGGTCCCCGGCGCGAGTTCCCCCGCGCGAGGCCCGCGGTTCAGGAGGTGGCGATCGGGTTGACCGGGCTGCCGGGCGTGAAGCACCCGAGCACGTCGTCCTGCGCGGGCACCGGTCGTCCCGCCGTCATCCCCGCACCACCCCCCGTTCCGGGGGTGCGCTCAGAGGCACGGCGGGCGGTAGTCGTCGACGCGCAGGCCCCGGAAGGCGATCCGGTTCGGGGTCTTGCCGACGAAGACCAGGCCGCGCGCCTCGCCCAGCGCGGAGGCGAACGAGTGCGCCGGCTCGCCCAGCTCGGGCAGCCACGTCCACCGGTGGGGCGCGAAGCCGAAGAACTTGCGCACGAGCTTCCCGCCGGTCGACGGGACCTTCGTGAGCCACTGGGCGCCGCCGCTCCACCGCGAAGCGGAGCGCAGTTGGACGTAGAGGTCGTCGGTCGCGCTGTAGGTCAGCCAGAAACCGGACGAATCGGAGAGGTCCGCCTGCGCCTCGAACCGGTTGCCGAGCCACACGACGGCCACGTGCCACTCGTCGCCCAGGAACTCGACCTCGGCCGCGTACCCGTGGCGCTCCCGCACGAGCAAACTGCCGGTGGCCGGCACGGTGGCGCCCTCGCCGGAGGCGAGCCACTGCTGGAACCGGTCGATCGACGGGGTCGCGCACTCGCGGTGCCGCTGGGCGTGCGCGCCGGTCGCCGAGGTGTCCGCGTGGGCGACCGCGGCGGAACCGGCGAGGGAGAGCGCCATCGCGCAGACGAGCGCCGCGAAAGCCTTGGTGGGTGCGGCAGCCGCACGTCCGTGCGTAGGGTTTCCGCGCATTTTCCGGAAGCTAGCACATCGGCGGGCGCCGCGGTCCCCTCCGACCGTCGGCCTACTTCCGGCCGTGGCCGGGACACCCGCCGTGCCCTAGCGTCGGCCGTCTGGTGGGACGATCGAATGGAGTGCGGCGATGAGTTCCAGGCACAGAACCACCCCGGTGGTGCGGGCGGGCGTCGTGGCGGGGGTGGTCGGGCTCGCGTTCGCCGGGGTCTCGGTCCCCGCGGCGACGGCGCAGGACCGGGTGGTGCGCGCCGACCGGGCCGTGGCCAGGGCGTGCCACGACGCCCTGCTGCCGCCCGGCACCGCCGGGGTGGACCGGCGCGAGGTCACCTCCCCCGTCGACGGCCTGGTGCAGGCGCGCCTGGCGCCGGGCGAGGGCCGCGAGGGCGACTGGGACCTCGCCGTGTTCGACGAGGCCGGTGGCGAGGTCGTGGCGGCGTCCGCCGCGCTGCGCAGCCGCGAGCTGGCCGAGAGCTTCGTGACCGGCGGCCAACGGCTCGTCGTGCAGGCGTGCCGGTACGGCGGTCCCGCGCGGACGGCCACGCTGGGCGTCGACTTCCTCGCCCTGACCCCGCAGGGCACGCCGACCGCCGCGGAGCGCGCCGAGGTCGTGCGCGTGGAGACGCCGCGCCGACAGGACAAGGACACCCTGCTCGACCTCGACCTGGACCTGACCGAGAAGGGCGACGCGACCGGGGTGGAGGTCGTGCTCGCCGGCGACGCGGACCGCGAGACCCTGCGGAACAGCGGGCTGAGGTACGCGACGGTGGACGCCGACCTGTCGCGGACCTCGCGGGAGGCCGCCGCGCGGGACCGGGCGTACGCCTCCCGGGGCCGGGCGTCGGGCCTGCCCTCCGGGCGGACCTCCTACCGGCACCTCTACGACTACGAGTACGAGCTGAAGGAGCTGGCCCGGGGCAACCCGCGGCTGGTCCGGGCGTTCACGCTGGCCGAGCCGACCCCCGAGGGCCGGGACGTGGTGGCGGTCGAGATCGCGAAGGACGTCGACAACGCCGAGGACGGCAAGGCCGTCAACCTCCTGATGGGCGTGCACCACGCCCGCGAGTGGCCCGCCGGCGAGCACGCGATCGAGTGGGCGCACGAGCTGGTCAACGGCTACCACCGGGACGACTCGATCCGGTCGCTGGTGGCCAGGACGCGCAACGTCGTCGTGCCGATCGTGAACCCGGACGGCTTCTCCACCTCCCGCGAGGCCGAGCCGAAGGGCGACTTCACCCGGTTCGACTACGAGATGAAGCGCAAGAACTGCCGCGTGGACGACTCGCCGCCGCAGCTGCGCACCGGTGCCTGCAAGGCCAACCCCGGCGGCGTCGCGCGCGGCACCGACCCGAACCGCAACTACGCGGGCTTCTGGGGCGGCGCGGGCGCGGGCGTGACGTGGAGCAGCGAGACGTTCCGCGGCTCGGCGCCGTTCTCCGAGCCGGAGACCCGCAACATCCGCGAGCTGGTCTCGAAGCGCGCCGTCACCAACCTGATCACGCTGCACACCTACGGCAACCTGGTGCTGCGCCCGCCGGGCGTGGCCGCGGTGCGCGCGCCGCTGGAGGAGCCGGTGGTCAAGGCGCTGGGCGACCGGATGGCCTCGCGCAACGGCTACGACAGCATCCCGTCGTGGGGCCTGTACGACACGACCGGCACCACCGAGGACTGGTCGTACTGGGCCACCGGCGGCTTCGGGTTCACCTTCGAGATCAACCCCGGCGGCTTCCACCCGCCGTACGAGGACGCGGTCGTCGCCGAGTACGTCGGCGCGGCGCCGGCGGCGGGCGCGGGCAAGGGCGGCAACCGGGCCGCGTTCCTGGACATGCTGGCCAACGCCGCCGACCCGGCCGCCCACTCGACGCTGGTCGGCACCGCGCCGAAGGGCTACCGGCTGAAGGTGCACAAGACCTTCGGGACGCCGACCTCGCCGGTGCGCCAACCGGACGGCTCCACCACCCCGCCGATCCAGGTCACGGACACGGTCGAGTCGGCGTACTCGTCGACCGGCGGCCGGTTCACGTGGGCGGTCAACCCCTCGACGCGCCCGTACGTGGCGGGCCGGTACGGGCGCGACCCGCAGGCGCCGCCGCAGGCCGCGATCCCGCTGGCGAACCCGCCCGGCGTGCCCGCGGAGAACACCTCGTTCCCCGGCAACCCGGTCGCCGAGCGCATCCCGTTCACCGTGCGGGGGCTGCCCGCGGCGGACAACGGCCGGTTCGACGTGTCGGTCTCGTGGACGTCCACCGCCACCGACTGGGACCTGTTCGTCCTGGACGCCGCGGGGCAGGTGGTCGCGCAGTCGGCCCAGGGCGGCACGAACTCCGAGGTGGCCACCCTGGTCGACCCGCCGGCCGGCGAGTACACCGCGGTCCTGGTGAACTACGACCAGGTGGACCCGGCCAACCCGGACGACTGGACGTCGGGCCGGGTGGAGTTCTCCCCGCCGGTGCCGCCGACCTACGGCGTCGAGGAGGCCTACACGCTCACCTGCGCCGACCGGCAGGGGCGGCTGGTCGGCCTGACCGACGTGTTCGTCGACCGCGGCGAGACCGTGGACGTGGGCGAGGTCTGCACCGACTCCGCCCGCGCCACCAAGCAGCGCCGGCGCTGACGCCCGGGTCCGGCGGCCTCCGTCAGGGAGGCCGCCGGGCCGCGCCGGGTCGCCACGACCCGTTCCCGGTGGCCGGCGCCCCCTCCTTGCCATAGTCAGGTGATCGGTATATACCGATCACGTGACCGAACCACCGATGCGGGAACCCACGTTCCTGATCCTCACGGCGCTGGCCGCCCGCCCGCAGCACGGCTACGGCATCCTCCAGGACGTCCTGTCGATCTCCGAGGGCCAGGTGGCGCTGCGCGCCGGCACCCTCTACACCGCGCTCGACCGGCTCTCCTCCGACGGCTGGGTCGAGGTGGACCGCGAGGAGGTCGTGGAGGGCAGGCTGCGCCGCTACTACAGGCTGACCGACCGGGGGGCGGCCAGGCTGGAGGCCGAGGTGGCGAGGTTGCGGGCCCGCACGCGGGCGGCGTCGCGGCGCCTGCGGGCACGACCGGCGGGAGGTGTGGCGTGACGGAGTTGGAGCGCCGCTACCGCAGGCTGCTGGCGTGGTACCCGCGCGACCACCGCGAGCGCAACGGCGAGGAGATGCTCGGCGTCCTGCTGGCCGGGTCGGCGGGCCGGACCAGGCCCGGCTTCCGCGCGGCGGCCGACGTGCTGTGGGGCGCGGTGCGGCTGCACGCGCGCCGCGTGGCCGCCGTCGACGGCGGTGTCCGACCCGGCGACGTGCTGGCCGTCGTCGGCCTGCTGGGTCCCCTGGTGCTCCTGACCGGCGCCACGACCGGCCTGCACGAGATCGGGTGGTGGATCAAGGCCGACGCCCTGTGGGACATGCCGTGGGCGACCCAGTTCCCGGACGCGCCGGTGTGGGTCCTCTGGGCGGTCGTGGCGGCGTTGACGCTGTTCACGGGGCTGCGCCGGGTCGCCGCCGCGGTCGCGTGGGTGGCGACCTCGGTGTCCCTGCTGCTGGAGGTGGGTCTCGACCACGTCTGGGGCACCGGCGTGAACACCGGCTGGGTGCTGCTCGGCGCGCTCACCGCCACGGCGCTGACCTGGTCGCCCGGACCGGTCCGCGGCCGGGAGCTGCTGCCCGGACGCGCGGTGCCCACGCTGGTCGCGACGGTCGTCGCGGCCGTGGTGCTGGGGGTGCTGGTCGGCGAGGTGGTCGGGTTCGCGGTGCTGGTCCTGGGGTGCGCCGCGGCGTGCGGCGGCGGTTCCCGCACCGGCCGGCGCGCCGCGCTGCTCCTCCTGTTACCGGTCGTGACCACGGTGTCGGCCTTCGCCCTGTACTGGGTGCTGCCGCCGCCGACGACCCCGGTGGACGACGTCCTCCTCCGCTGCCCGCCGATGCTCCTGGCACTGCTGGTGCTGGGCGTCCCGGCGTTCGTCGACCGGCGCCGCCCCGACCGGCCGGTCACGTAGCGCGCTCCTCGGGCGGGTCGTCCGCCGGGCAGCGGCTCGGGCATGATCCGCGGCATGGGATCGTCACCTGATTGGCTCAACCGCTACCGGAGCGGGCAGCGGGACCTGGTGTGGCAGGAACTGCGCCTGCTGGGCAGCGGGGTCCGGGAGTCGCCGTGGGCCGAGGAGGCGCGGCTGGTCTGCGACGAGATGGCGCACCGGGCCCGGCACAACGTCGAGTTGATCGTGGCGAGGCTGACCGAGGACGGCTACCGGTTCCACACCAACGATGACGACCGGGCGCCGACGCCGCCCCACGTGCCGCCCACCCCCGCCGCCCGGGCGCACGCGGACTGGCTGGAGGAGCGGTTCGGCGCGGTGCCGATGACCCTGCTGTCCTGGGTGCGGATCGTCGGCGACGTCTGGCTGGTGGGCACGCACCCGGGCTGGTCGACCTCGGCCGCCGCCGACCCGCTCGTGATCGAGGTGGAGGGCTCCCGCCACCCGGGTGACTCGTCGATGCGCGACTACGTCGACGACGAGTGGGCCGGGTGGCGGGAGGAACACGAGGAGGACCCGGCGAACGCGGGACTGTTCGTGCTCCCGCTCGCCCCGGACCGGCTGCACAAGGACAACACGAGCGGGGGTCCGCCTTACGGGGTGGTGCTGCCGGACGGTTGCGCGGACGGGCTGTTCTCCTGGGAGACCACCATGCCGTTCGTCTCGTACCTGAACTGGGTCTTCCGCGAAGGCGGTTTCCCCTGGTGGTCGGGCGAGGACGAGCAGTGGTCGGTGAGGCGCCGCCTCGCCCGGGACCTGCTGCCGCTGTAGGCCGGCGGGACGGGGTGGGCAGCGGCGGTCCCGACCGGGTCGGGGGGGCGCCCCCGGCCCCAACGGTTGGGGGCGGGCCGCGGCCGGGGGACCCCCCCCCCCGCGCCCCCCCGGGGGGCCGGCCCGGGCGCGCT
>NZ_JBHWIE010000328.1:0-8124 GCF_042732085.1 Actinosynnema sp. NPDC059797 | reverse complement strand
CGCCATCGCGACCAGGTTCGACAAGACCGCCGTGTCCTACCGGGGCATGCTCGACCTGGCCACCCTGCTCATCTGGCTTTGAGGACAGCCCCTAGAGCGGGCGGCGGAAGCCCTTCACGGCGAGCGCCCAGCCGACGGCGGCCAGCGCGGCGCTGGTGACCAGCGCGCCGACCACGCCGGTGACGGGGTGGGCCAGCGCCATGGCGCGCGCCGCGTCCACCGCGTAGGTCAGCGGGTTGACGTTCGCGACGGCCTGGAGCCAGCCCGGCAGGCCGCTGATCGGCACGTACGCGCTGGAGGCGAACATCAGCGGGAACATCGCCAGGAAGCCCACGGTCTGCATCAGCTCGGCGTTGCGCAGCCACGCGGCGATGGCCAGGAACACCCAGCCCAGGCCCCACGAGACGGCCAGCGACAGCGCCAGCGCGCCCGCCATGCCAAGCAGGCCGCCGGCGGGGGAGAAGCCGAACACCGCGAGCGCGAACACCAGCATCAGCAGC
The DNA here is from genome assembly GCF_042732085.1 of Actinosynnema sp. NPDC059797. Lineage (NCBI taxonomy): Bacteria > Bacillati > Actinomycetota > Actinomycetes > Pseudonocardiales > Pseudonocardiaceae > Actinosynnema > Actinosynnema sp. NPDC059797. The sequence continues at coordinate 7,624 of NZ_JBHWIE010000328.1, read as the reverse complement.
AGCTGCGCGGTCGTGCGGGCCAGGTCGGACAGGCTGCGGGCGACGAGCACCGAACCCGGCTGGATCGGCAGCGAGCGGAACCGGGCCAGCACGCCGTTCTTCATGTCGGTGACGAGGCCGACGCCCGCCTGGAGCGAGGCCTGCATGGCGGTGTTGACCAGGATCGCGGGCATCAGGAAGTCGATGTAGGCCACGCCCTGCGGGAAGCCGGGCGCGTTGGCGACGCTGGCGAAGATCTGGCTGAACAGGGTCAGCATGATCAGCGGCTGCAGGACGCTGAAGACGATCATGCGCGGGTCGCTGACCAGCGCGCGCAGCGACCTCTGCGTCAGCACGAGCACCTGCGTGCCGAAGCCGGTGCCGCGCCAGGGGGTCCGCGTGGCGGCGAGGGTGGTCATGTCGCTCCTGTTCAGGCGGCGTGCGGCTGGTGGGCGAGGGACAGGTAGACGTCGTCGAGGGTCGGCTCGCCCAGGGCCAGCTCGGTGGCCTCCAGGCCGACCTCGTCCAGGGCGCGGACCACGGTGGCGATCTCGCGCGACGACGTGACGGGCGCGGTGAGCGCGTTCGCCGCGGCCACGGGCTGGAGGCCCGCCCGTTCCAGCGACGCGGTGGCCTTGGGCACGTCCGCGACGTCGGGCAGGGTGACGGTGACGGTGCGCTGCCCGACCTGGGCCTTCAGCTCGGCGCTGGTGCCGGAGGCGACGACCCGGCCCTGCGAGAGCACGGTGATGGAGTCGGCGAGGCGGTCGGCCTCGTCCAGGTACTGGGTGGTGAGCAGGACCGACGTGCCGTCGTCGACCAGGCGTTCCACGATCTCCCACAGGCCCAGGCGGCTGGCCGGGTCCAGGCCCGTGGTCGGCTCGTCGAGGAAGATCACCTCGGGGTGGCCGACCAGGCTCGCGGCCAGGTCCAGGCGCCGGCGCATGCCGCCGGAGTAGGTGCGGGACGGCCGCTTCGCCGCGTCCGCGAGGTCGAACAGCTCCAGCAGCTCGTGGGCCCGGCCCCGGGCCTCACGGGGCGTCGCGCCGAGCAGCCGGGCGATCAGGACCAGGTTGTCCAGGCCGGACAGCTGCTCGTCGACGGCGGCGAACTGGCCGGTCAGGCCGATGCGGCTGCGCACCTGGTGCGCCTCGCGGACCACGTCGAACCCCGCCACCCTGGCCTGCCCCCGGTCCGGCGGGAGCAGCGTGGTGAGCACGTTGACCAGGGTCGTCTTGCCCGCGCCGTTGTGGCCGAGCAGGCCGAGCACGGTGCCCGCCGGCACGGCCACGCTCACCCCGTCGAGCGCCTGTTGCGCGCCGAACGCCTTGCCGACGTCCGTCGCCTCGATCATGAGGTCGTTCACTGGTCTCCCCTCAGTGCGCCGTGCAGGAACACCTCGACGAGCTGGTCCACGTCCGCCGTGGTCTCGCCGAACCCCTTGCCCTGCATGCGGTTGGTGAACACGAGCCCGAGCAGCAGCCGGGCGGCCAAGGACGGGTCCACGCGCAGGTGGTCCGCCGGCTCGAACAGCGAGGCGACGCGTTCCGAGAGGCGCTGCATCTGCGCCTGCGGGCCGTGGTGCTCGCCGTGCTCACCGTGGTCGCCGTGCTTCTCGCGCGGGTCGAACCCGGAGTCGCGCAGCACGCCGGCCAGCGCCCACATCCGGTCCAGGTAGCCGGAGACGGCACTGGCGGCCCAGGACAGGCGCTCGGCGAGCGTCCCGGCCCGGCGGGCCTCCTCGATCAGCGCCAGCTCGGCGTCGGCCACCAGGACGGCCTGCACGCAGGTGCGGATCAGCTCCTGCTTGTCCTTGAACGCCCGGAAGACCGTGCCCTCCGCGATGCCGGCCGCCTCGGCGATCTGGCTGGTCGTCACGTTGGCGCCGTGCTCGAACAACAGCGGGACGGTGGCCTGGACGATCGCCTCGCGGCGGTCCTCGAGGCTCATCGCGGGCGCCCGCCTGCGGCGGTGGGTGGTCTCCTCGGGCATGGGGACAGCTTATGAGTGAGTCCTCACTCATGTCAACGAGTGAGCGCTCACTCATCCGGTTCGTTGTTATCCATCACTCAGCTCGCGAGTTGTCCACAGATCCGGATTCCGCGCCCCACGACCGCCGCCAACCCCGGCATCCTGACCCCAGGAGACCACCCCGAGGAGGCAGTCATGGCGTACAACGAAACCCGCGTCACCGTGTGCGGCAACGTGGCCAGCAAGATCACCCACCACGAGGTCGGCACCGGCTTCAGCCGGGTGAACTTCCGGCTGTTCACCACGGAGCGCCGCTGGGACCAGGAGCAGCGCGGCTGGGTGGACGGCAACCGGATGTTCCTGTCGGTCAACTGCTGGCGCTCGCTGGCCGACAACGCCTACGCCTCGCTGAACCGCGGGGACCCCGTGGTGGTCACCGGCCGGGTGTCGATCAAGGAGCTGCGGGACGAGGGGCAGGTCCGGCAGCTCGTGGAGATCGAGGCGACCGCGATAGGCCCGAACCTGGCCCTGTGCACGGCCCGCCCCGTGCGCCTGCGAGCGGCACCGCACGAGGCCCTGGCCGACCTGCCCGGGGGAGCCGCCACAGCGGACCCGACCCCCGCCGAAGCGCTCCCGGTCATGACGGGCGCCCCGCCGGCCACCCCGCCTCCGCCGGTCACTTCACCTCCGACCGCCCCCGCACCTGCCCCGGTCGACCCTGTTTCAGCTGGTCCTACCTCCGCTGATCCCGTCCCCGCTTCCTCCAGCCGGAAACGCCCCGCTCCAGCCCGCACCGGCTCGAAGCGCACACCACCCACCTCCGACCTCCCTGCCCCCGACCTCCCGGCCGCCGATCCACCCCTCCCCGCGCTCCCCGCCCCCGAAGTCGTGGTTCCCCGCAGGGAGGGCGAGTCGGCACTGGTGCGGCCGGGTGAAGCGGGGCGTCCGAAGGAGGTGGCCGAAGTGCCGTTCTGAAGCAATCGGGGTACAAGCGCTTCCCAAGTGGGAACCAGAGCGGAGAATGCGGCGGGCAGTCGTCGCCGTTGCGAGCGTGGAGGAGGGAGGTCGTGGGTCGGCGCCGTGGGGCGGACCCGCACGCGGGCATTGGGGACTTGACAGCACGACGAGTTCGCGCATCCGATCGGATCCGCTGGTCGCAGCGTCGCACCAGGGCGGTCCTCCGGACCTGTGACAGGTGTGGGTGACCCACGTTCGCGTTAACTCTGCGTTGTCGTCACGTCCGTTGCCGGCGTCCGAGGTTCGGTCCCGATCGGCACCGCTCTACGATCGCGGGCATGGCCGAGTTCATCTACACCATGAAGAAGGTGCGCAAGGCGCACGGGGACAAGGTCATCCTGGATGACGTCACGATCATGTTCTACCCCGGTGCGAAGATCGGCTTGGTCGGCCCGAACGGCGCCGGCAAGTCCAGCGTGCTGAAGATCATGGCCGGCCTGGACACCCCGGGCAACGGCGAGGCCTACCTCTCGCCCGGCTACACGGTCGGGATCCTCCAGCAGGAGCCGCCGCTGAACGAGGAGAAGACCGTCCTGGGCAACGTCCAGGAGGGCCTGGGCGAGATCAAGGTGAAGCTCGACCGCTTCAACGAGATCGCCGAGAAGATGGCCGTCGACTACTCCGACGAGCTGATGGAGGAGATGGGCCGGCTCCAGGAGGAGCTGGACCACGCGGACGCGTGGGACCTCGACTCCCAGCTGGAGCAGGCGATGGACGCCCTCCGCTGCCCGCCGCCCGACGCCGACGTCAAGGTGCTCTCCGGTGGCGAGCGCCGCCGGGTCGCGCTGTGCAAGCTGCTGCTGAGCAAGCCGGACCTGCTGCTGCTCGACGAGCCCACCAACCACCTGGACGCGGAGAGCGTCCTGTGGCTCGAGCAGCACCTGGCCCAGTACCAGGGCGCCGTCCTGGCGGTCACCCACGACCGGTACTTCCTGGACAACCTGTCCCAGTGGATCCTGGAGCTCGAACGCGGTCGGGCCCACGTCTACGAGGGCAACTACTCCACCTACCTGGAGAAGAAGGCCGAGCGCCTGGCGGTCCAGGGCAAGAAGGACCAGAAGCTGCAGAAGCGGCTGAAGGACGAGCTGGACTGGGTCCGGTCGGGCGCCAAGGCCCGCCAGGCCAAGTCCAAGGCCCGCCTCGGCCGCTACGAGGAGATGGCCGCGGAGGCGGAGAAGACCCGCAAGCTCGACTTCGAGGAGATCCAGATCCCGCCGGGCCCGCGCCTGGGCAACGTCGTGGTCGAGGTCAAGGACCTCAAGAAGGGCTTCGGCGACCGGGTGCTGATCGACGGCCTGTCGTTCAGCCTGCCGCGCAACGGCATCGTCGGCGTGATCGGCCCGAACGGCGTGGGCAAGACGACGCTGTTCAAGACCATCGTCGGCCTGGAGCAGCCGGACGCGGGCGAGGTGAAGGTCGGCGAGACCGTCAAGCTCTCGTACGTCGACCAGAACCGCACCGGCCTGGACCCGAAGAAGAACGTCTGGGAGGTCGTCTCCGACGGCCTCGACTACATCCACGTCGGCAACGTCGAGATGCCGTCGCGGGCGTACGTCAGCGCGTTCGGCTTCAAGGGCCCGGACCAGCAGAAGCCGGCGGGCGTGCTCTCCGGTGGCGAGCGCAACCGGTTGAACCTGGCGCTGACCCTCAAGCAGGGCGGCAACCTGATCCTGCTGGACGAGCCGACGAACGACCTGGACGTCGAGACCCTGGGCTCGCTGGAGAACGCGCTGGAGCAGTTCCCCGGCTGCGCCGTGGTCATCTCGCACGACCGGTGGTTCCTCGACCGCGTCGCCACCCACATCCTGGCGTGGGAGGGCACGGACGAGAACCCGTCCCAGTGGTACTGGTTCGAGGGCAACTTCGAGGGCTACGAGAAGAACAAGGTCGAGCGCCTCGGCGCGGACGCGGCCCGTCCGCACCGCGTCACCTACCGCAAGCTCACCCGGGACTGAGAGCCGAGTACCGACATCGTGGCGGCGAGGGGCGAGGCGCAGGCGGACGTCGAGGTGAGCACGCTGGTCGTGCCCGCCTGGCGGCTGCGTTGGCGGGCACCGGAGCTTGCTCTGGTGCTGGGCGAACGCGCCGTCGCGCTCGCCTCCACCCGCCGTGACGAGATCGACAGGTTGCGCGCGGAGGCGCTGGTCATCTTCGCGAGCAACCGCATGGGCCGGGGCGTCAAGACCGCCGACCGGGCGCTCGACGCGCTCAAGGCGGCCGAGGCCGCGGGCGAGCGGGAGACCGCCTGGCGCCTCCGCGTCGAACTGGCCGACAGCGCCAGGTCGGTGGGCGCGCCGCTGACCGGGTTCGCCGCCGTCCGCCCGGTCCTCGAAGCGGACGACGTGCCGCCGGGCCTGCGCGCCTCGGCCCTCGTGCAGGCGGGCGAGTGCCTGGTCTCGGTCGGCCGGGGCCCGGCCCTGGCCCAGGCCCTGGACGAGGCCGACGGCCTCTACCAGGCCGACCCGCTGCTGGACCACGACACGACGATCCTGCACCGCGGCCTGCTCCGCGCCGCGGCCGCGGGCCAGCACCGCCGCTGGGGCGACCTCCAGGCCGCGATCGCCGCGAGCCGCGAGGGCCTGGCCCTCCTCGACGGCCTCCGGGAGGCCGAGTCGGACAACGGCCAGGTCCGCGGCAGGCTCACGGTCGAGCTGGTCTGCGCCCTGCTGGACTCCAACGCGGAGGGCGAGGCGTCCCGGGTGGGCACCCCGCTCCTGGAGCGCCCCGTCCGGGCGCCCTCGGCGGCCACCGCCGGTTGGCTGCGCCTGGCCCTGGCCACCAGGGTCCACCTGCCCGCCGGCCGGGTCGACCGGGCCCGCGACCTGCTGCACGACGTGGCGGACAGCGCCGAACGCCACCAGCTCGACACCCTCCGGACCGAGAGCCTCCTGGCGCTGGCGCACGTCCACGAGGTGTCCGGCGACCTGACCGAGGCCCTGGCCGACCTCCGCGCCGCCCACGCGGCCGAGCGCAGGCGCGCACGGGCCGTCTACGCGGTCCGCGCGAGGCTCGCGGCGGAGTTCTCCGGGATCCACCGCCAGCCCGCCGGCAGCCTGCACGAGCAGCTGGCCACCCTGCTCCGGACGGGAACCGGGACGGGGGCGGGGGCGGGGAAGGCAGCCCCGACCCCACCGCCCGCCCCGGACGCCAACCTGGCCCCCGAGGTCAGGCAGCAGCTGCGCCAGTGGCGCCCGGTGCAGGTCCACCGCAACGAGGGCCTGCGCGTCAAGCGCTCCCGCCGAGCGGCGGAGGACATGACCGTCGACGGCATCTCGGCGGCCAGGGCGCACGCCGCCGACCGCTGGCGCCTGGTCCACCCCTTCGGTGAACAGGGCGAGCAGGGCGACCAGGACGAGCAGGGGCACCAGAACGACCAGGGGAACCAGGGCGAGCAGGGGAACCGGGGCGAGCGAGTCGGGCGGGCGGACGACACCTCCAAGCCCACCGGCCGCCGCCGCGCGCCGGACCCGGCACCGAACTCGGCCCTCTCACCGAACCCGGCCCCAGTACTGCCACCGAACCCGACCCTGGCGTCGAACCCGGCCCCGAACCCCACGCCGGCGCTGAACCCGACGCCGGAGCCGCAGCAGCCGCAACAGCCGCTGCCCTCCCCGCAGCCGTCGCCCTCGCAGCAGCCGCCGTCCGTGACCAAGGGCCGCCCGGAACACGCCAGGAGCGTCGAAGCGAAACCAACCGCCCTCTCCCAACCCCTCACCCCTCCGGGCGGCTCGAACCTCACCACCGGCACCGCCCCCGGCCCCACCGCGCCCGACCCAGGCCCGACTGCGTCCAGCCCCGACCAGGTCACACCCACCGCAGACCCGGCCTCGCCCACCTCGGGTCCAGTCGCACCCACCTCGGGCCCGGCCGCGCCGACGCCCCCGCCGACCAGCACGGGCGAACACGGCCACACCACCCCGGGCGGCCCCACCTTCCCGTCGGACCTGGCCCTGCCCGACTTCGCCCTGCCGAATCTCGCCTTGCCGAACCTCGCCCTGCCCAACCTCGCCCTGCCGAGCCTCACGCCGCCGGACTTCGCGCGGCCCGACGTGGCGTCGCCGAACCCCGCGCCCCACCCCTCGGACACCCCGCCGCACACCGCACCGAGCGGCCAAGAAGCGGCGTCCCAGCCTGCGGCAACCGCTTCGAGCAGCAGCGAGCCGCCCGACCTCGGTCTGCCGTCCGTTCGCGGCGAGGCGGGCTCGACCGACGACGGCGACGCGACCGCCGAAGCCGCTCAGGCCGAAGCCGCTCAGACCGCCAAGCCCGGTGGCGAGCGGACCGTCCCGGCAGCCGGCCTGATCGCCGCGGCCGGTGCGGTGCGCAGCGGACGTCGGAGGGCGGCCCGGGAGGCTGCCGAGGGTGTTGAGGAGCGGTCCAGTGAGCAGCCCGTCGAGCAGGCGGGCGAGTCGCCCAGCGTGCTGGACAGCTTGAAGGCCGCCGGGTTGCTCGACCCCCAGCGCGCCGGAGGACGTCGTCGGGCTCCGGAGAGGGGCGAGGGCGTCACCGGAACGCCGGTCGCCGCTGAACAAGCCGACCAGCCGGAAGCCACCACCCGCCCGGAAGACCTCGACCCGCGCGCCGCCGAGCCCCGCGCCGCCGAGCCCCGCGCCGCCGAGCCCCGCGCCGCCGAGCCCCGCGCCGCCGAGCCCCGCGC
>NZ_JBHWIE010000327.1:0-8126 GCF_042732085.1 Actinosynnema sp. NPDC059797 | reverse complement strand
CGCGGGCCCCCACGGGCGACAGCCCCCCCTCGCAATCCGGGGTGCCAAACACCCACCCCACCCCGGGGCGGCCCACCTCCCCGCCGGCCCACCCCCCCGGTCACCCGGTGTGACCGGTCGGCCGCACCCCTCACCCCGCCGCGTCCGCGAGGCGCCCCCGTGGACGCGGCGGGGCCGTGGACGCCGGATCGGGTGACGTCCGGCATGACACCGGGCGTGCGGGGAACCTCGCGAGGGGCGTCCGGGAGCCGGCGCCGCCGTGGGAACCCGGGTGAAGGCCGGTGACGATGCTGTGGACCTCAACCAGTACGAGCGGCGGCAGCTCAAGAAGATCCAGCGCTGGTTCGAGCACACCGACCCGAGGTTGGTCGCGCTCCTGTCCGGCCGGCACCCGGCGCGCCGGGACGCGTGGCGCAAGTGCGCCCGGCTGGTCGTGGACCTGCTCGGCGCGGTCTGCCTGGTCTCCGGCGTGGTGGTCGCGCTGCCGCTGCTCTTCCCCGGTTTCCTGCTGCTGATGGCGGGCGCGTGCCTGCACACGGCGGCCTGCCGGCACGACGCGCTGCTGCGGCAGGCGCCGGACGACTGACCGCGCGGCTCGCCGGTGACCGACCGGTGACCTGGGGTGATGTCGGGTTCACCGGCCTCGGGGGTCGTGGTATCGACCTCGATCTGGCACCCTGGGAGGGGAACCGAAGTCGGTGTTGCGGTGAGCCGCGGGACTGGCACCGAGCTCGACCGGTGGCGATTGACGAGGTGAAGGGCCCCGGCACGGGTGCCCGAGCGATTTGGAGAACAGTGGCCGCGTAATCCAGCAGCCCGGCGTCGGGGACGACGCGGGCTGGTCGAACGCGCCTTTCCCGGCCCTGGTGGCGGGCGCCGACGGCGCCGTCCTGGCCTTGAACGACGCCGCGCGGGCGTTGTTCCCGCGAGCGGTCGTCGGTGACCGGCTGGACGTGGGCTGCCCGTCGTGGCTGGCCCGCGCCCACGACGAGGTCACCGGGCGGCCCGGCCGGCCGGCCGAGCCGGTGCGCGGCGCGGTGGCGCGGCGCAGCTTCGAGGCCCGCCCGGTCGACGACCGCGGCGCGGTGGTGTGGTGGCTGGTCGAGGACACCGACGCGCGCCTGGCCCGCGAGGAGTTGCGCGTGGAGCGGGAACGCGCCGCGCTGCTCGGCCGGATGTCCTCGGCGCTGTCGACCTCGCTGCACCCGGAGCGCTGCGCGGAGGTCACCGCGCGGCTGGCCGCCGAGCACCTGGCGGACGCCGCGGTGGTCATCGCGCCAGCCCGGTCGGGTGAGCACCCGGTGACGCACTGCGTGCGGGACGGGGCGCCGACCCACTCGACGCCCGCCTTCGACCCCTACGACGTGCCGGGCCTGGGCGAGGCCCTCCAGGGCTTCCCGCCGGTGCCGTCGCGCTGGCTCGACCCGTCCTCGGCGCCGGGGTGGCTGGTGCCGGACGGCTTCGGCGAGGTGGCGTCGATCGTGGTGACCCCGCTGCCGGGGCACGGCGTGCCCGCCGGTGCGCTGGTGCTGCTCCGCGGCGCGGGCCGGCCGGGGTTCACCGAGGAGGAGGAGCGGTTCGCGCGGATGTTCGCGGCCCGCGCCGGCGCGGCGATCTCGGCCGCGCGGATGTTCGCCCAGCAGGGCGCGATCACCGACGCGCTGATGCGCGACCTGCTGCCCCCGGTGCTCCAGCAGATCGGCGGGGTCGAGTACGCGGGCCGGTACCGCGCGTCGGTCGACACCGAGCGGATCGGCGGCGACTTCTACGACGTCCACCCGGCGGCGGGCGCCGACGACGAGGACGGCGAGGCCCTGGCGGTGCTCGGCGACGTGTGCGGCAAGGGCCTGGAGGCGGCCGTGCTCACCGGCAAGGTGCGCACCACCCTCCACGCGCTGCTGCCCCTGGCGAGCGACCACCAGCAGGTGCTCAACCTGCTCAACAACGCGCTGCTGACCTCGCGGAACAGCCGTTTCGTCACCCTCGTGCTGGCCTCCGTCCGGCGCGTCGGCGCGCACGTGCGGGTGCGGCTGACCAGCGGCGGGCACCTGCCGCCGCTGGTGCTGCGGGCCAACGGCGAAGTGCGGGAGGCGGCCACGTCCGGCACCCTGGTGGGAGTGCTGCCCGAGATCACCTCCACCACCGCGGACGTCACCCTCGCCCCCGGCGAGACCTGCCTGCTCTACACCGACGGGATCACCGAGGCGCTGGGCGGCCCGATGGGCGACGAGATGTTCGGCGAGCAACGCCTGCGGGACGCGCTGGTCGACTGCGCCGGCATGCCCGCCGACGCGATCGTCGAGCACGTGCACATGCTCGCCTCGCACTGGGTCGGCACGGGCGAGCACGACGACATCGCGGTGCTGGCGATCACCGCGCCCCGCGGCAGGCACCTGACCGCGGTCGACGGCCACGGACCGGGCCGGTACACGGCGTGAGCACCACCGACACCGCGCCCGCCTGCGCAGACCTGCTGTGGGCTGCGGTGCGCGCGGGCGACGAGCACACCGCGACCGACGTCGTCCTGGACGCGCACGCCCGGGGCCTGGACCCCGAGTCGCTGCTGCTGGACGTCATCGCCGCGGTCCAGCGCCGGGTCGGCGCGGAGTGGGCCGACAACCGGCTCACCGTGGCCGAGGAGCACGCGGCGACGGCGATCAACGAGCGCGCCATCGCGGCCCTGACCCGCGCCGTGCCGCGCCGCGAACCGCACCGCGGGCGGATCACCGTGGCCTGCGTGGACGGCGAGTGGCACGCCCTGCCCGCGCGGCTGCTGACCGAGGTGCTCCGGCTGCGCGGCTTCCGCGTCGACTACCTGGGCGCGCAGGTGCCCACCCCGCACCTGATCACCCACCTGCACCGGACGGGCCCGGACGCCGCGGCGCTGTCCGGCTCGATCGCCACGAGGCTGCCGGCCGCGCACGCCACCATCACCGCCTGCCAGGCCGCGGGCGTGCCCGTGCTGGTCGGCGGCAGCGCGTTCGGCCCGGACGGCCGCTACGCCCGGCTGCTGGGCGCGGACCTGTGGGCGCCCGACGCCCGCACCGCCGCCGACCGGCTCTCCGCGGGGCCCCTGCCCGTCCCGCGCGACGGCCACCAGCCCATCGACGACCTGCCGCACCTGGGTGACCAGGAGTACACGATGGTGTCGCGCACCAGCAGGCTGCTGGTCAAGGCGGTCTACACCGGCCTGGAGGACCTGCTGCCGGTGATGCGCGAGTACACCGAGGCGCAGCGCAGGCACACCGCCGAGGACCTGGGCCACATCGTCGACTTCCTGGCCACCGCGCTCTACACCGACGACCGCGACATGTTCACCGGCTTCACCTCCTGGACTGCGGGCGTGCTGTGGGCGCGGGGCGTCCCGGCCGGCTTCCTGGTGCCCGCGCTGGACCTGCTGGCCGCCGAGTTGCGAGACTTCCCGCGCGCCACCGGCCTGCTCGCCGCCGCCCGCGCCGAACTGCTCAGGGCGCCCGACGCCGGGTCCCCGGCCGCCGGGTCCCGGGGCGGCCCCACCCCCACCCCCCGGACCTCCCGACCCCAGCCCCACGACGCCGACCCCGGAACGACCACATGAACCCACCTCGCACCCTGACCTGCACCACCGTCGTCGACGGCCACACGGCCCGCGTCACGGTCTCCGGGGACCTCACGTACGACACCGGTGACCGGCTGCCCGCCGTGGTCGCCGGGCTGCTCGCCGGTCACCCCGTCAGACGCCTGCACCTCGACCTGGCCGGCCTGGGGTTCTGCGACTCCTCCGGGTTGGGCGCGCTGCTCACCGTCCTGCGCGCGACCACCGCGGCGGACGTCGAGCTGCACCTGGACAACCGACCCGCCACGCTGGACCGGCTGCTGCGGCGCACCCGCACCTACGACCACCTCACGCGCGGTGCCGGGCGGGAGCGCAAGGAGCGGCTCGACCACTGACCGCGGTCACCGGCCCCTCGCGGGCGGGCGCACGACCCGCGGCCGGCCGTCACGCCGGGTGACGAACGCGCGGAGCCGCCCGGCCAGGGTGGCCCCGGGGAGTGACGGCGCTCCCCGGGACCGCGCGCCCAGGGGTCAGCCGAGGTTCTTGCGCATCACGTCCCACTCGGTGGCGCACAGCCCGCACGCGGCGCCCGCGAACTGGGCCCTGCGTGCGCAGGCGCTGGAGCAGGTAGTTCTGGGAGTCTCGGAGCAGGCCGCCGTTCCACAGCGCCACGGTGGTCAGCCGCGGGTCGCCCGCCACCTCGCAGGTCTCGATGCCGCCGCACGACTGGCCCATCACCGCGATCTTGGTGGTGTCGAGCCGGCCGCGGTGCTCGCCGCCGAGCCGGGAGTTCTCCGCGACGGCCCGGTCGATGGCGTCGAGGAGCATGTCGGAGTCGGTCGACCCGGTCCCGCCCGACCCGCCGGTGCCGGCAACCCCCTCCGCCCGGCATGGCTCGGTCCACTGAGGACAGTACGACCATTGTGTCCTCAATGGACTGGCGGGGTCAGGTCCCCTGGAGCCGGCGCTCCAGTTCGAGCAGTTGCTCCTCGACGCGCGCGGCGAGGTGGGGCCGCTGCTGGGCCCGGTACATGTCGATGGCCTCCTGCCACGCGGCGCGGGCCTCCAGCGGCCTGCCCAGCGCCGTCAGGGGGTAGCCCATGCCCTCCAGCGACTCGACCGCGCCGTAGGTGTGCTCCAGCTCGCGGAAGATGCCCAGCGCCTCCTGGTACATCTCCAGCGACTCCGCCGACCGGCCGGTGCGGTGCGCGATGTAGGCCAGGCTGTCGAGGGTGGCCGCGACGCCGTTGCGGTCACCGTGCTTCCGGTGCAGCGCGAGGGCCTGCTCGCAGTACTCCCGCGCCCGGTCGTACGCCTCCAGCTTGGCCGTGTACCAGCCCGCCATGTTCAGCGCGACCGCCTCGCGCGCGTAACCGCCGTCCATGGTGCGCAGGACGCCCAGGGCCTTGAGGGTCTGCTCCAGCGCCCGCTGCCAGTCGTCGTCCAGCTCCCACGCCCACGCCAGCGCTATGTGGGTATGTGCGAGCAGGAAGCTGTCACCGCTCTCCTCGGCCAGGGCGATGGCCCGGTCCAGGTACTCCATGGCCTCGTCGTGCCTGGTCAGCTTGGCGTGGGCCCAGCCGAGGTTGCGGTAGACGAGCACCCGCGTGGCGTGGTCGGCCGCGCGGTCGGCGGCGACCAGGGCCTCCTGCCACAGCCGCAGGTTGTCGTTGAGGTGGCCCCGGCGGACGTGGAACGACGTCAGCACCAGCGCCAGCCGCCACACCGACGGCCACCAGCCGATCTCGGCGGCGGCGTGCTGCGCGGCCAGCAGGCAGGAGTGCTCGACCTGGAACCACTCCATCGCCGCCGGGTCGCCGTCCAGCGGCACCGGGTGGCACCCCGGCACGGGCGGGTCCAGCTGCACCGGCGTGCCGTGCGGGTCGAGCAGGCGGTGCCCGGTGTGCGCGGTCTGCACGTAGTGGTCGATCACGCGGCGCAGAGCGGCGTCCCGGTCGGCCTCGGGGAGGTCGCGGCGGGCGGCTTCGCCCGCGTACCGGCGGACCAGGTCGTGCATCCGGTACCGGCCGCGCGCGTCCCGGCCCACCAGGGACGCCTGCTCCAGCTCGCGCAGCACCGCCCGGGTGGCGACGGGGGACAGGCCGATCAGGTCGGCGGCGGCGTGCAGGCCGATGTCCGCGCCGGGCGCGATGCCGAGCAGCGCGAACGCGTTCGCCTGAGCCGGGGTCAGCGCCTGGTGCGACCACGACAGGACGGTGGAGATGCCGGCGGAGGGGTCCTCGTCGAGCGCCTGGAGGCCGAGCTCGCGCAGCTCGGTGGCGAAACCGCTCAACGGCACGTCGGAGCGCATGCTCGCGCGCGCCGCGATCACGCTCAGCGCCAGCGGCAGGCCGCCGCACAGCCGGATCAGCTCGTCGACCGCCCGCTTCTCGGCGGCGACCCTGGCCCGGCCGAGGCGCGCGGCCAGCAGGGACCGCGCCTCGGCGTCGGGCAGCACGTCCAGCATGAGGTGCGCCGCGCCGTGCGCGGAGATCAGGCCGCTGAGCTGGTTGCGGCTGGTCACCAGGACCAGGCACGAGTCCGTGCCCGGCAGCAGCGGCACGACCTGGGCGGTGTCGACGGCGTTGTCCAGCACCAGCAGCATCCGCTTGTCGGCGATCAGCGAGCGGAACAGCGCGGCCTGGGCGTGCGGCGCGACCGGGACGCGGCCCGGGTCCACGCCCAGGGCGTCGAGGAAGCCGCGCACGGCCACCGCCGGGTTCATCGGCTCCCGGTCCGGGCTGAACCCGCGCAGGTCCACGAACAGCTGCCCGTCCGGGAACCGGTCGGCGTAGCGGTGGGCCCAGTGCAGCGCCAGCCAGGTCTTGCCCATGCCGCCCGACCCGGCGATGGCCGAGATCACCATGGTCCGGGCGGTGCGGGACGCGCCCTCCAGCGCCGAGTCCAGCCGCGCCAGCTCGTCGTGCCTGCCGACGAACGAGGTGGGCGGCGCGGGCAGCTGGCGCGGCGTCACCGCCTTCTCGGCGGCCGGCGGCACCCCGCGCGGCGGCGCGAGCAGCGACGGGTCGGAGTTGAGGACCCGCTGGTGCAGGTCGCGGAGCGCGGCGCCCGGCTCGGTGCCCAGCTCGGTGACCAGGCGGGTGCGGAACCGCTGGTAGTGCTCCAGCGCGTCGGCCGCCCGGCGGCCCCGGTACAGGGCCAGCACGTACTGGCCGGCGACCCGCTCGTCCAGCGGGTGCTCCGCGGCCAGCCGCGACAGCTCGGCCACGAGCTGCTCGCCCTGGCCCAGCCGGAGCCGGCAGTCGACCAGGTCCAGTTCGACGGCGAACCGCTCCTGGTGCATCCGGTCGCGCTCGGCGGTGGCCCAGGCGCTGTCGACGCCGGTCAGCGCCTCGCCCCGCCACAGGCCCAGGGCGGTGGTCAGCAGTTGCTCGACCCGCGCGTCGTCGTCGGCGGTGGCGGCGGCCCGGGAGCGGAGGTGGTGGAACCTGTGCAGGTCGACGGCCGTTCGCTCGGTCAGCAGGGCGTAGCCGCCCGAGCGGTGGACGAGGCTGGCGGTGGTGGCGGTGGCGGTGGCGGTGGCGGTGGTGGCGGTGGAGGTTGTGGTGGTTGTCTTGCTCGTGGGGCTCGCGGCCAGTGCTTGGCGGAGGCGGGAGATGTAGCTGGACAGCGTCGCGTGCGCCCGTCGCGGCGGGTCGACGCCCCACACCCGTTCGACCAGCCGTTCGGCCGGCACCACGTGGTTGACGTCCACCGCCAGCGCGGCCAGCACGCACCTCTGCCGCGCCGGGCCGAGGTCCACCGCCCGCCCGTCGACCTGAGCCGTCACCTCTCCGAGCAGGCCGATCCCGACCGCCATCCCACCCCCACGCGAACGTCTTCCGACACCGGGCTGACCAGGGCATTGCAACATCGTTCAAACGGAACGCAAGATCCATCCCGGATAGTTCCCCATAAGGCGGCCCGTTGACCTGGGGGAGCGGGTCGCCTCCCAAAGCCTCCCACAAGCGCCATTCGTCCTCACTCGTTCGGGGGACTCAGGGCGTGTCCGCGTCACAGCCGCGCCCGGCCGGGTAACCCCCCGCCGTGAGTGTCCACGAGGGACACCTGCGGAGGAGGTTCGAGCGGGCATGGGCATCGGAGACAAGTTCGACGAGCTGAAGGACAAGGCCAAGGACGCCCTGGGCCAGCACGGCGACAAGGTCGACCAGGGGATCGACCGGGCCGGCCAGGCCGTTGACGAACGGACCGGCGGCCAGCACTCCGAGCACATCCAGCAGGGCACGGAGAAGGCCAAGGAGGGGTTGGACCGGTTCGGGCAGCAGTGACCTGGGCTTGACGGTCCGGATCGCTTGGTTTGTCCGGATTATCGAGATGTGAGAGGGCCGTCCTCGTGGAGAGGGCGGCCCTCGTTGTGCTGGTGCCGATCAGGGGGCGGGCAGGCATCACGGACGGCCACCCGAATAAGTGCCGTACCCCTACGGATCACCACCCTGATTGTTCTCGGACGGGTGTCGCCTGACAGTGGGCGTGCCGCTTCACCCCTGCCGATCACTGGGTCGGGCGGGAAGTCGGGGTCCCTGCCGCCGACTTCCCGGTCGGCGTGTCGCCCGGCGGTGTGGGGGTGACT
>NZ_JBHWIE010000326.1:7227-8137 GCF_042732085.1 Actinosynnema sp. NPDC059797 | reverse complement strand
GCCCACCGGCGGCACCGCCGTCGCCCCGTCGCCCAGGTCCAGCACGTCACCGGCACGGACCTCGTCGTTCCACGGGATCGCCGCGTTCAGCGCCGGCAAACCGTAGATCAACAGCAGGGCGACCGCCAGGACGATCAACCCCGGCCCGAAGGTCCGCCGGTCCAGCCCGAGGAACCGGTGCTCCACCGGCACCCGGTCCCCGGGCGCTTCACGCACCCCGTGTGACGTCACGACCATCCCCGTTCCTGCCAACACGCCGGGCCCGCAGCCGCGGCCGCCCGGGACCACAGGGGACGTGTCACGTCACCTGACGGTGCAAGAACGGTAAGCACGCGGCGCCGCCCCCGCAGGACGACGACCCGCCGCCGAGGGGTTCTTCATGCGACCCGCGACCGAGGACACCTTGCGGCAGCAGGCGCGCAGAACGACGTCCAGCGGGATCAGTGCTGGTCACCGGCTTGTGGCGAGGCCGGACTCGACGTGGCGCTGCACCGACCGCAGGGCCGCGGTGTGCGGCTCGTCGTGCTCGTGGTCCCGGGCCGAGCGGGACCGGCCGAATCCGTTTCCGCGCGCGCACCCCGGTGTGGCATCGTCCCGCGGCATGGCGACGGAGTACCTGTTCTTCTGGGGGCACGAGACGCGGCCGGGCGCGCCGGTCGGCAAGCAGTGCCTGAGCCAGTGGTACGAGGCGCCGTTCACCGAGGACGGCCGCACGTACCCGACGGCCGAGCACTACATGATGGTCGGCAAGGCGCTGCTGTTCGGCGACGAGCACACCGCCCGCCGGGTGCTCGCGGCCCGCACGCCCCGCGAGGCGAAGTCGCTGGGCCGCCAGGTGCGGGACTTCGACGAGGACACCTGGGTGGCCAACCGGCTCGACGTCGTCGTGCGCGGGAACCTGGCGAAGTTC
>NZ_JBHWIE010000326.1:0-7217 GCF_042732085.1 Actinosynnema sp. NPDC059797 | reverse complement strand
CGCCGACCTGCGGACCTCCCTGCTCTCGACCGGGGACCGGGTGCTGGTGGAGGCCAGCCCGGTGGACCGGATCTGGGGCATCGGGCTGGCCGCCGACGACGAGCGGGCGCTGGACCCGGCCTCCTGGCGCGGCCTGAACCTGCTCGGCGAGGCCCTCACGCGGGTGCGGGAGCTGCTGCGGGCGTGAGCGGCGCTCACACCGTGAGCACGATCTTGCCGCGGGTGCGGCCGGACTCGATCAGCTCGTGCGCCTTGGCGGCCTCGGCCAGCGGCAGCACCGAGTCCAGCTCGACGCGCAGCAGGCCGCGGTCGACCAGGTCGGCCAGGCCGAGCAGGCCGAGGCGGTCGGGCTCGACCAGCACGGCGGCGGCGCGCACCCGGTCGCCCGCGGCCCGCGCCAGGTCCTGCTCGGTGTTGCCGAGGATGGTCACCACGACCCCGCCGTCGCGGACGGTCGGCACGGAGCGGACGCCGGTGTCGCCGCCGACGGTGTCGAACGCGACGTCCACGTCCCGGACCACGTTGGCGAAGTCGACCGCGGTGTAGTCGACGACCTCGTCGGCGCCCAGCTCCCGGACGAAGTCGTGCTTGGCGGCGCTCGCGGTGGCGATCACGTGCGCGCCGCGCGCCTTGGCGATCTGCACCGCGACGTGCCCGACCCCGCCCGCGGCGGCGTGCACGAGCACCCGCTGACCCTCCCGCACGTCGGCCGTCTCGACCAGGCTCTGCCACGCGGTGAGGCCCACCAGCGGCAGCGCGGCGGCGTGCGGGTGGTCCAGCGCGGCGGGCTTGGCGACGAACTGGCGGGAGGGCGCGACGACGTACTCGGCGTAGGCGCCGGCCTGGCGGGGGAACAGCGGCATGCCGAACACCTCGTCGCCCGGCCGGTGGGTGGTGACGCCCACGCCGACCTCCTCGACCACGCCGGAGACGTCCCAGCCGAGCACGAACGGCGGTTCGCCGAACAGGGCGGCGCCGGCGCGCCACTTGGCGTCGGCCGGGTTGACGCCCGCGGCGCGGACCGCGACCAGCACCTCGGTGGGCCCGGCCTGCGGCTTGGGCACGTCGACCTCCGTCAGCACCTCCGGTCCGCCGAAGCTGCTCTGGCTGATGGCACGCATCGAAGTCATGGAGTCGATCATGGCCGACGCCCCGGGCCGGTACCAGCGGCCCGCGGGCCAACTCCCGGAAGGATCAGGCCACGAACCGGTAGTGGGTGGTGAGCCGGCCCCCGTCGTCGAGCACGTGGAAGGCGACGGCCGCGGGCTGGTCGAGGTCGACCACGTCCGAGCCCTCCCAGGGCAGTCTGATCGTGCTCACCACACCGGGCGCGACCAGCAGCGGCCGGCCGGCGAACGTCGACGCGGCGGCGGTGTGGGCGTGCCCGCACAGCGCGAACACCGCGCCGCCGACCTCGGCCACCCGGTTGATCGGCTCGTCGCTCGCGGGCTCGTCGAGCAGCCCGGTCCGGAACGGGCCGCGCACGTCGTGGTTGCCCGGCAGCACCAGCACCGGGTGCGGCAGGTCGAGCACGGCGCGGGCCGGCGCGTACTCCTCGGGCAGGCCGTGGTCGGCGATGTCGCCGGAGACCAGCACGGCGTCCAGGCGACCGGGCAGCCCGGCCAGGTAGGCGCGGACGCGTTCCGCACGCCCGCCCGCGCGGTCACTGCCGTCCAGGTGCAGATCGCTCACGTGGGCCACCACCATCACGCGCCCACCGTAGGCGGTGCGCCGCACCGATCAAGTCCCCACCCGCCCGCTTCCGATCTACGCTAACGCCGGCGGAGGGTGACGCCGATCACCTCGGGAAGGGGGCGGTCGTGCCGGTCGAAGCTCGACCCCACCGCGGCGCGGTGCGCCGGGTCACCGGCCTGGCCCGCAGCACGCCGGGCCGGTTGACCCTGCTCGCCCTCCTGCTGACCGTGGTCGGCCTGCTGGTCGGCGCCCTGACCGCGACGTCCGTCCAGCGCCGCTCCGCCGCCCTGGAGGCCCTGGCCGACCGCAGCGAGCCGCTGGCGTTCGCCGCCCACGAGGTCTACCGGGCGATGGCCGACGCGGACGCCACCGCGGCCGGCGCGTTCCTGTCCGGCGGCGTGGAGTCCGCGACCCTGCGGCAGCGGTACGAGCAGGACGTGGCCGAGGCGGCGGCCGCGCTGTCCGCGGCGACCGCCGGGGGCAGCCGCTCCCCGGAGCTGACCGCCGCGCTGTCCACGCTGTCCGGGCGGCTGCCGGTCTACACCGGCCTGGTCGAGACCGCCCGCACCCACAACCGGCAGGGCAACCCGGTGGGCGCGGCCTACCTGCGGCAGGCGTCGAACCTGATGCGCTCGGAGCTGCTGCCCACCGCGCAGGAGCTGTACCGGGTGGAGGCCGGGAACGTGGTGCGCGACCTGGGCGGCGCCGGGTCGCTGCCCTGGCCCGAGCTGCTGCTGGGCGCCGCGGCGCTGGTCGTGCTGGTGCTCGTCCAGCGCTGGCTGACCCGCCGCACCAACCGGGTGCTCAACCCCGGTCTGGTGGTGGCCACCGCGCTGACCGCGGTCTCGCTGCTGTGGGTGCTCGCGGCCAGCCTGCTGGTCGTCCACCACGTGACGGCGGGCAAGGACGAGGCCGCGCTGGTGGACGTGCTGGCGCGGGCGCGGACCACCACCCTGACCGCGCGCGGCGACGAGACGCTGACGCTGGTGGCGCGCGGCAGCGGCGCGGACTACGAGAACAGCTTCGCCCGGCGGGACGAGCAGCTGACCGACCTGTTGGCGTGGGCGGGCCGGCGGAGCGACGCGCCGTCGGTGTCGTCGGCGCTGGAGCACCACGCGCGGTGGCAGGAGGTGCACCGGCAGGTGCGCGAGGCCGACGACCAGGGCGACTACACCACGGCCGTGACCCTCGCGCTCGGGCGCGACGCGGGCGGCGGCGCCAGCGCGTTCGACGCCCTCGACGACGCCCTGGTGGACGCCATCGGGGCGGCGCGGTCGCGGCTGACCGACACGATGGGCCGGGCGCGCGGCGCGCTGGGCGGCGCGGTGCCCGCGGTGGTGGTGCTCTCCCTGCTCGCGGCGGCGGCCTCCACGTTCGGGCTGTGGCAGCGGCTGAAGGAGTACCGATGAGGTGGCCCGCGGTGGTCGTGCTCGCGTCGCTGCTGGTGGCGTGCGCGCCCGTGCCCAGCGCCGCGCCGCCGATCGGGGGTTCCCCGCCGGTGGCGCCGCGACCGGCGGACGCCTCCGAGCTGACCGGGCGGCCCGGCACCGCGACCGCGCCGCCCGCGTCGTGCGACCCGACCGCCAGCCTGCGCCCCACGGGTCCGCTGCCGCCGCCCGACCGGCTGCCCGCCGGGTCCACCATGGAGCGCATCCGGCAGCGCGGCAGGCTGATCGCGGGCGTGGACCAGAACAGCTACCTGATGGGGTTCCGCGACCCGCTCTCCGGCGAGCTGGAGGGCTTCGACGTGGACCTGGCCCGCGAGGTCGCGCGGGCGATCTTCGGCGACCCCGGCGCGATCCAGTTCAAGGTGCTGACCTCCGACCAGCGCATCCCGGCGTTGCGGGAGCGCGGGGTGGACGTCGTGGTGCGCACCATGAGCGCCACCTGCGAGCGCTGGGAGCAGGTCAACTTCTCCACGGTGTACTACCAGGCCGGGCAGCGCGTGCTGGTGCCGGTGAACTCGGAGGCGACCGGCATCGAGTCGCTGGGCGGCAAGCGGGTGTGCGCGACCAAGGGGTCCAGCTCGCTGGCCAACGTGGCCGCGGCGGCGTCCGGGCCGATCCCGGTGTCGGTGCCGAACTGGACCGACTGCCTGGTGATGCTCCAGCAGGGCCAGGTCGACGCGATCTCCACCGACGACACGATCCTGGCCGGGTTCGCCGCGCAGGACCCCTACACGAAGGTGGTGGGGCCGCAGTTCACCGCGGAGCCGTACGGGATGGCCTTCCCCAAGGCCGACGAGGACTTCGTGCGGTTCGCCAACGCGCTGCTGGAGCGGCTGCGCGCGGACGGCACGTGGGCGTCGATCCACCGGCGCTGGCTCGGCGAGCCGCCGGCCCCGCCCGTCGCGGTGTACCGGGACTGACGTGGGCGGCGTCGGCGCGGGTGGCGGTGGGGCGGGTGGCGGTGGGGCGGGTGGCGGTGGGGCGCCGGGTCGTCCGGCGCGGGGCGGCGCCGTGCCCGACGGGGTGGCCGGGGCACTCGCGCGGCCGCCGAGGCGTTTTCCCGGTGTGGCGGAATCCGCCGCGGGCGCGGTGGCGGCGCGGCGGTACCGGCGGGCGGTGCCGGCGAGGACGGAGGCCCGATGAGGACGTGTCCGAGGCCCGGCTGCGGCGGGGCGATCGACGGCGACGGCTCCTGCGACCTGTGCGGGTTGGAGGCCCCGGTCCTGGCCAGGACCGCGCCGGACCCGGGAGTCGAAAGGCGTGCGCGGCCGGGTGGCGCCGGGTCGAAAGCCGGGACCGGGGCGGGTGCCGCGAGCCAGGTCGGGGCAGGTGGAGCAGGTGGAGGGCGCGGGGCGGCCGGCGGTGGGCCGGACACCGGCTCGGGGCCCGCGACCCGTCCCGGCTCCGGTCCTGCGACCGGCCCCCACACGGGTCCCGGCACCGGTCCGGGCACCGCACCGTGGTCGGCGCCGACGGCGGGCCGGGCGCGGCGGGCGTCGGCCTCGACCCGCTCGTCGGGGCGCGGCCGGTTGGGCGCGGGGCTGGTGGAGGTGCCGCGGGTGCCCTACCGGGACCCGAAGACCGCCGTGCTGTCCGACCCGGAGGTGCCCGAGGCCAAGCGGTTCTGCTCCTGTTGCGGCAAGGAGGTCGGGCGCGGCCGGGAGGGGCGGCCGGGCCGGGTGGAGGGGTTCTGCGCCCACTGCGGGCACCGCTACTCCTTCACCCCGAAGCTGGAGCCCGGCGAGGTGCTGCACGGCCAGTACGAGGTGCTGGGCTGCCTGGCGCACGGCGGCCTCGGCTGGGTCTACCTGGCCGCGGACCACGCGGTCAGCGACCGGTGGGTGGTGCTCAAGGGCCTGCTGGACTCCGGCGACGCCGACGCGATGGCCGCGGCCATGGCCGAGCGGCGGTTCCTGGCCGAGGTGGAGCACCCGAACATCGTCAAGATCCACAACTTCGTGCGGCACGCCGACCGGCGGACCGGCGACCTGGTCGACTACATCGTCATGGAGTACGTCGGCGGCACCTCCGTCAAGGACATGATCAACGAACTGCGCGCCCGCGGCGACGGGCACGAGTCGCTGCCGCCCGAGCAGGCCATCGCCTACGCGCTGGAGGTGCTGCCCGCGCTGGGCTACCTGCACGGCGTCGGCCTGCTGTACTGCGACTTCAAACCGGACAACGTGATCCAGACCGAGGAGCAGCTGAAGCTGATCGACCTGGGCGCGGTGCGGCGCGCGGACGACCACCACTCCCCCATCTACGGCACCGTCGGCTACCAGGCGCCCGAGATCGGCTCGGTGGGGCCCTCGGTGGCCTCCGACCTCTACACGGTGGGCCGGGCGCTGGCGGTGATGACCTTCCAGTTCGACTTCCGCCGCACCTACCGGGACTCGCTGCCCTCGCCGGACGACCAGCCGCTGCTGCGCCGGCACGATTCGCTGCGCCGGTTCCTGGCCCGCGCCACGCACCGGGACCCCGACCGGCGCTTCGCCACCGCCGAGGAGATGGCCGAGCAGCTGACCGGCGTGCTGCGGGAGGTGCTGGCGCAGCAGGACGACGTGCCGCGGCCGGGGTTGTCGCGGCAGTTCACGCCGGAGCGGCGGGCGTTCGGCACCGAGGTCACCGGGACGGGTGAGGAGCCGGACCCGCGGGCGGTGGCGCCGGGGCTGCCGGTGCCGCAGGTGGACCCGGCCGACCCGGCGGCGGGGTTCCTGGCGACGGCGTCCGGCGGCGGCCCGGACCAGACGGTGACGGCGCTGCGCGCGGCGCCGGTGCGCACGGTCGAGGTGCGGTTGCAGGTCGTGCGGGCGCTGGTGGAGGCCGGTCGGGTGGCCGAGGCGGCGGCGGAGCTGGACGAGCTGACCTCGGCGCCGGGGCCGTCGCTGTTCGACCCTGACGACCCCGAGGCGCCCGAGCCCGACGACTGGCGGCCCGGCTGGTACCGCGGGGTGATCGCGCTGGTGGGCGGCAGGCCCGGCGCGGCGCGGGCGGAGTTCGAGCAGGTGTGCGACGTGCTGCCGGGCGAGGCCGCGCCGAAGCTGGCGGCGGCGGTGTGCGCGGAGCTGGCGGGCGAACCGGACGCGGCGGGCGAGGGCTACCGGGTGGTGTGGCGCACGGACCACTCGTACGTGTCGGCGGCGTTCGGGTTGGCGCGGGTGCTGGCGGGGCGCGGCGACCGGGAGGCCGCGGTGGCGGTGCTGCACTCGGTGCCGGACACCTCGATCCACCACGTGGCCGCGCAGGTGGCGGCGGTGCGGGTGCAGGCGGCGGGCGCGTTGCCGGACGTGGTGGCGGCGGGTGCGCGGCTGGACGGCGTGGACCTGGACGTGGCCCGGCGGGCGGCGCTGACCGCGGAGCTGCTGGAGGTGGCGCTGGGCCTGCTGCCGGGCGGCGGGTCGGAGCCGGGTGGGAGGCTGCTGGGGTGCGAGCTGGACGAGGTGGGCCTGCGGCTGGGCCTGGAGCGCTGCTACCGGCAGCTGGCCCGGTTGGCGGACACCGCCGAGGAGCGGATCGCCCTGGTGGACCTGGCGAACGCGGTGCGGCCCAGGACGTTGGTGTGAGGGTGGCGGCCGGGAGCGCGCCGCCCGGGACGATGATCGGGGTGCCGCCCCCGGTGGCGGCGCCCGGAACGGTGGATCGCAGGATGGCGCGATGACGATGGACTCCCCGAGGGACTCGTGCCCGGAGTGCGCGGCTCCGGTCACGCCGCAGGACCGCTTCTGCGAGGCGTGCGGGCGCAACCTGCGCGTGCAGCGGACGCCCGTGGGCGGGTCCGGGGCCGCGCCGGCGCGGTGCGCGTGCGGCGGCGCGGAGTTCGACGCGGACGGGTGCTGCGCGCGGTGCGGCCGGGCGCGCGGCGCGGCGCGGGACCGGGTGGAGTTCGCGCTGCCCGGCGTGGCCGGGGTGAGCGACCGGGGCAGGCGGCGGCAGCGCAACGAGGACTCGATGGCGTTCGGCCGGGTCCGGGGTCGCGGGGTCGCGGTGGTGGTCTGCGACGGGGTGGCGTCGTCGGAGCGGGCCGAGCAGGCCTCGCAGGTCGCCGTGGACACGGCGGTGGACGTGCTGCTGACC
>NZ_JBHWIE010000325.1:0-8169 GCF_042732085.1 Actinosynnema sp. NPDC059797 | reverse complement strand
CGCCCCCGCGCGCGTTCCTGCGCGCCGGCGGCGGGGGGGCGCGCCCGTCCCCGGCCGCGCGGCGGGGGGGGGCGGGGGGCGCCGCGCCGCCCCCCCCCCCCCCCCACCACCCGGCGCCGGTCGACCGCACCGATCCCGCCATACCCCATTAGTGCGGTCTCGCCCCCTCGTGAGTTACCCTGCGTGAACTTCGGGTCTCCGCACCGGCGACCCGCGCAGCGGTCGGGGCCGGCGGGAGGAGCACCAGGTGCGCGGATGGCCCGTGGCCGCGCTGATCGGCGGCGGGGTGTCACTCCTGCTGGTCGCGGTGTTGGCGGCGATGGTGCTCTCGGCCCCGGTGTCGGGCGACGGGATGAACCCGAGCCTGCGCTCCGGCGATCGGGTGCTCGCCCTCGACGGCACTCCGGAGCGGTTCGACCTCGTCACTCTCCGCACCCGGGGCAACGTCACGGCGGTCCGGCGCGTCATCGGGCTGCCCGGCGACGAGGTGCGCATCACCGGCTCCCGGGTCCACGTGCGCCCGGTGGCGGGGGAGTGGCTGGCGGTGGCCCTCGACGGCGACCCCGGCGTGTGCTGCGCCGCCGACGGCCGGGGCGGGACGGACGCGGTCGCGGTGGTGCCGCCCGGCAGCTTCTTCGTGCTGGGCGACAACCCCGCCATGTCCACCGACTCCCGCGAGTACGGCTTCGTGCCCGCCTCGGACGTGACCGGGGTGGTGTGGCGGCGCATCTGGCCGCTGCCGGACTTCGGCGACGTCGCCCCGCCCGCGCCGACCACCGTCAGCGGTCCGTGAGGCGCAGCCTCAACACCACCTCGCCCTCGTCCAGCTCGCCGGTGGGCTCGAAGCCGAACGACCGGTAGAACGGCCACGGCTCGCCGTCGCCCGGCCGGTAGCTGGTGAGCAGCTCGGTCGCGCCGTCGGCCCGCACCAGGTCCACGACCCGCTCCAGCACCGCGCGGCCGATGCCGCGCCCCTGGTGGCGCGCGTCGACCAGCAGCCGCCACAGGTAGTACGGGCCGAGGATGCCGGGCGCCGGCGCCACGTCCCAGCTGAGCATCACGAACCCCACCGGCTCGTCGCCGTCGTACACCGCGCGGTACCACGGCGCGCCCTCCGGCGTGGCCGCCGCCTCGTCCAGCGAGTCGGCCACCGAGGCGACGAACCGCTCCTGGTCGGGGCGCACGCGCAAGGCGCGCACGGCGTCCCGGTTCTCGTCGGTGATCTCCCTCAGGTGCACGCCCGGCGACGTCATGTCGAGTCCTCCCCCGGTGGTCGGGTGACCAGGATGCCGTTCGCGGGGTCGCTCCGGAACCGGATATCCACGAGCACCCGGGCAGGTGGTTTGGGGCAAACCCGGACGGGTGGCGGGAAGCCCTTGGTCGCGACCGCGTCGCGGGTCCTCCCGGCCCGCGGCCGCACACCACGACCGGAGGGCACGATGACCACCCGCACCACCACGGCCGCCGTTCTCGCCTGCGCCGCGCTGCTCACCGCCCCGACCGCGCTCGCCGACGCGCCGGGCGCGCTCCGGGAGTGCGGCACGTACGCCGAGGACCGCTCGACGTCCCGCGACGAGGCCCTCGCCAGGGCGCAGACCTGGTTGGACCAGCGGGTGCCCTACAGCCAAGCCGCCTGCCACGAGAACGAGCACGGCAGCTACCGCACCGATTGCTCCGGGTTCGTCTCGCTGGCCTGGGGCCTGGACCGCTCCCGGCCGACGAGCGGCCTCGCCGAGGTCAGCCGCGAGATACCGCGCGAGGAGCTGATGCCGGGCGACGCGCTCAACAGCGCGGGCCACGTGGCGCTGTTCGTCCGCTGGGAGGACCAGGCGCGGACGCGACCGGTCGTGCGCGAGCACACCGGTCCCGACGGCGAGCCGGCGGTCGAGCGCTCGTGGTCGCCGGAGACCGCCGCCAGGTACACGCCGATCCGCTACGCCAAGATCGTCGGGTGAGGGCGGGCGGTCACCGGGACAGGGGGTCGCCGGGGTCGGGGGTCACCGGGCCGGGCGGTCACCGGGGTCGGGGGTCGCCGGGGCCGGGGTTCGCCGCACCCGGCGGTCCCACCGCCTCCAGCACCTTGAGCAGCGCGCTTCCCGGCGTCTCCACGGCGGAGTCGACGACCAGGTGCGGCTCGTCCCAGCTCTCCCACAGCGACTTCATGCGCAGCACGTGCTCCCACGACACGGTCGCGTGCCAGCCCGGGATGCCCCGTTCCCGGGCCTCGACCCGGCCGCGCTGGACCTCCTCGTCGGAGCACACGCACTCGACGCCCGTGAACGTGCCGCCCAGGCGCCCGGTGACCGACCGCAGCCGGTCGCGCAGCTCGCGGCGGTGCCCGGTCGCGTCCACGACCACGTCCAGGCCCAGCTGGAGCTGGCGGGCCAGCGACGCGACCAGGTTCGTCTCGGCCAGCGGCGCCGTGTTGTCCGGCCGCAGCGCGCCGAACGGGACCAGCGCGCCCAGCTGCCAGTCCATCGAGAACACCGGGGCGCGCAGCCGCCACGCCAGCGCCTCGGCGAGGGTGCTCTTGCCGGTGCCGGGCACGCCGGCCAGCAGCACCGCCACGGGCGGGCGCGCGGCGTCCTCGCGGTGGAGCGGTCGCACCGCCTCGTACTCGGCCTGCGCGCGGTCGGCCACCAGCAGTTGGAGCTCCTCGCGCACGCGCCCCAACCCGGAGCCGGTCGCCCGCGCCCAGCCCAGCACCAGGTGCTCGGGCCGCACGAGCACGTCGCCGAGCCGGTCCGACTCCAGCGACGCCGCCGCCGCCAGGTCGGCCCGCGCCACCGCGTCCGATGCCACCGCACCCGACGCGCCCGGACCCGGCCGCTCCAACCGTCCCAGCAGGTCGGCGGCGAGCCCGCCCGCGCGGGCCAGTGCGGCGAACAGGTCCCGGACCACCTCGCCGGTCCCGAGCGCGGCCTCGGCGGAGGGGCGCAGGGGGAGGTCGTCCACCCGCCCGAGGGTAGCGGGGGAGCGGGCCGCCCCCGCCGGGATCGGCCGACAGCCTGGCGCGTTCTCCGCCCCGGGCGTCAGCGACCGGGGCGCGGTGGTGGGTGGGTCAGGGCGCCGCGCGCCGCCGCGGTCGTGACGGCGGCGCGGGCGGTCGCCAGGGCGTCCAGCAGCGCCGGCGCGAGGTCGGGCCGGCAGATCAGCAGGTCCGGGATGCTCGCGTCCGGGTTGCCGTAGCCGAGCGGCGACCCGTCCACCCGCGACGCGTGCGCCCCGGCCGCCCGCGCCACCGCGACCGGCGCGGCGCTGTCCCACTCGTACTGGCCGCCGTCGTGCACGTACGCGTCCGCCGCGCCCGTGCACACCTCGACCGCCTTGACGCCCGCCGACCCCATCGGGACCAGGTCCACGTCCAGCACCTCGGCCAGGGCGTCGACCAGCGCCGGGCGGTGGCTGCGGCTCACCACCACCCGGGGGCGGGCGCGGCGTCGGGGTTCGGGCAGCGGCACGGGTTCCGCGGTGTCGTGCGTGCGGCCCGAGGCCAGGGCGACGGCGCCCGCCACGAGCGCGCCGCCGTCGGCCAGGGCGACGTGCACCGCCCAGTCGCCGCGTCCCCGGTCGCAGTACTCGCGGGTGCCGTCGAGCGGGTCCACGATCCACAGCCGGCCCGAGCGCCGCTCCTCCGGCACGCCGCCGCCCTCCTCGGACAGCACGGCGTCACCCGGCCGCCGGTCGCGCAGCGCCCCGACCAGGAGGGCGTGCGCCCGGCGGTCGCCCTCCCGGCCCAGGTCCGCGCCCTCCAGGTCGGTCCGCTCCCGGCGCAGGTCCCGCAACAGGTCGCGCGCCTCGCCGGCGAGCCGCCGGGCGAGCACGTGGTCGTCCACCGGTCGGCCCCCTCGCCTCACACGTCCAGCAACGCGCACAGCTCGTCCGTCGCGTCGTCGAGCGAACCGGAGCCGTCGACCACCAGGTCGGGGGCCTCCGGCGGCTCGTAGCCCTGCCCGACGCCCGTCATGTTCGGCAGCGTGCCGGCCTTCGCCTTGGCGTACAAGCCCTTCGGGTCGCGGCTCGCGCACACCTCCGCCGGCGTGTCCACCCAGACCTCGGCGAAGTCGCCCGGCTGGAACAGGCCCTTGGCCACCGCCCGGTCCGTCCGGAACGGCGAGACCAGCGCGACGATCACGACCAGGCCCGCGTCCAGCAGGAGTCGGCTCACCTCGGCCACCCGGCGCACGTTCTCCGCGCGGTCGCCCGGGGTGAACCCGAGGTCCTTGTTCAGTCCACTCCGGACGTTGTCGCCGTCGAGGACGTAGGTGTGCAGCCCCATGGCGTGCAGCCGCCGCTCCAGCGCGTCGGCGATCGTGGACTTGCCCGCGCCGGGCAGGCCGGTCAGCCACAGCACCTTGCCGCGCTGCGCCTTGAGCTGCTGCCTGGCGTCCCGGTCGACGGTGTAGGCGTGCGGGACGACGTTGCGGCCGCGCCGCAGCGCGTACCGCACCATGCCCGCCGCCACGGTCTCCTTGCTGGTCCGGTCCACCAGCAGGAAGCTGCCCGTGTCCCGGTGCTCCCGGTAGCCGTCCAGGCAGACCGGGGTGTCGGTGGTCAGCTCGACCGTGCCGATGTCGTTGAGGCCGAGGGTGCGCGAGGCGAGTTGCTTGCCGGACACCACGTCCAGCCTGTCGCGCACGGTGGTGACCACGGCGGGCACGGTCCGCGACCCGGCCAGCATCAGGTAGGAGCGGCCGTGCCGCAGCGGCTCCTCGGTCGTCCAGACCAGCGTGGCGGAGCACGCCCTCGCCGGGGACAGGCCGTTGCCGAGGGCGTCCGGCGTGGTCAGCAGGTCGCCGCGGCGGATGTCGACGTCGTCCGCCAGCGTCACCGTCACCGGGGTGCCGGGGCCGGCCCGGTCGAGGTCGCCGCCGCCGGGGCCGAGCACCCGCTCGATCTTCGACGCCACGCCGCTGCCGGCGACCGCGACGGCGTCGCCCGGCCGGACCTCGCCGCCGACCACCGTGCCCGCGAAACCGCGCAGGTCGTCCGCGCGGATCACGTACTGGACCGGCAGCCGGTAGGCGTTCCCGGCCGGCGCCGGCCCGTCGGCGGGTTCCCAGCCCGCCAGCGCGTCGAGCAGCGTCGGACCGTCGTACCAGGGCAGGTTCGGGGACGGGGCGACGACGTTGTCCCCGCCGAGCGCGCTGGCCGGTATCGCGGTCGCCGACACGTCCAGGGCGGACGCCGCCGCCAGCACCTCGTCCGCCAGCCGGTCGAACACCGCGCGGTCGTAGTCCACCGCGTCGAGCTTGTTGACCACCGCGATGACGGCCCGCACGCCCATCAGCGCGCAGATCGACAGGTGGCGGTGGGTCTGCTCGCGGACGCCCTTGGTGGCGTCGACGAGGAGCACCGCGACGTCCGCGGTGGACGCCGCCACCGCCATGTTGCGGGTGTACTGCTCGTGTCCCGGCGCGTCGGCGAGGATCACCCGACGCCCGGACGGCAGGTCCAGGAAGAGGTGGGCGACGTCGATGGTGATGCCCTGCTCGTGCTCCGCCTCCAACCCGTCGGTCAGCAGCGAGTAGTCCACCGTCCCGGCCGGGATGGTGGAACCGCCGCGCCTGGTCCGCCGCGCGTAGTCGAGCTGGTCCTCCGTGGCGCCGCCGGTCGCGGCGAGCAGTTGACCGATGAGGGTGGACTTGCCGTCGTCGACCGAGCCGCACGCGACCACCCGAAGCACCGAGACCATCAGAAGTACCCCTCCGATTTCTTGCTCTCCATGGACGTGCCGCCTTCGCCGTCGATCAGCCGGCCCGCGCGCTCGGACCGCCGGTCGAGCCGCATCTCGTCGATGATCTCGTCGACGTCCTCGGCCTTGGACTCGATGGCCGCGGTGAGCGGGTAGCAGCCGAGCGTGCGGAACCGGACGCGGCGCAGCTCCGGCTGCTCGCCGGGCTCCAGCGGGAAGCGCTCGTCGTCCACCATGACCAGGGAACCGTTGCGCTCGACGACCGGGCGCGGCGCGGCGAAGTACAGCGGCACCACGGGGATGCCCTCGCGCCTGATGTAGCGCCACACGTCCAGCTCGGTCCAGTTCGACAGCGGGAACACCCGCATCGTCTGGCCGTCGGCCAGCTCGGTGTTCGCCCGCCACCAGAACTCCGGGCGCTGCGAGCGCGGCTCCCAGCGGTGGCCCGGCTCGCGCAGGGAGAAGATCCTCTCCTTGGCGCGCGACCGCTCCTCGTCGCGCCGCGCGCCGCCGATCGCCGCGTCGAACCCGTTGTCGTCGAGCGCCTGGCGCAGCGCGACGGTCTTCATGATCCGGGTGTGCTCGTGCGGCCCGTGGGAGAACGGCGAGACCCGCTCCGGGTTGGTGTGCACCAGGAGGTCGAGCCCCAGCCTCTCGGCGGTCTCGTCCCGGAAGGCGATCATCTCGCGGAACTTCCAGCCGGTGTCGATGTGCAGCACGGGGAACGGCATGCGGCCGGGCGCGAACGCCTTGGCCGCCAGGTGCAGCAGCACCGAGGAGTCCTTGCCGATGGAGTACAGCAGCACCGGCCGGCGGAACGCCCCGGCGACCTCGCGCAGCACGTGGATCGCCTCGGCCTCCAGCACGTCCAATACGCTTTCTTCAGCCAAGTGTCGGCCCTCCGTCATCACTGTCGCAAATGGACTGAATTGCAGATGGGCTGATGAACCGATCGGACCAGGTGGTCCGGATGAGCTGTCTACAGGTTTTCCCAGGTTAGCACCGGGCAACACGAAATCGGGAACGATCATCGGCACCCCGAACCCCGTCGTCGGCGAATGGCTGGTTTATCGGTACGGCGCACTGGAAACCCGAAAAGAAGCCCGCGCAGGCGGGCCGTGACACTCGTGCACATCGAGCCCTCGACACCGGATTGGCGGTGCAGTGATGACCACCCGCAACGGTCGAAAAGCGTCCGACTCCCTGGCCGTCAAGGAGTTGTCCAAGGACACCTGGGAGGATTTCGAAGCGGTCATGGGGACGAACGGGGGAGCCCGCGGGTGCTGGTGCATGCACTGGCGGCTGTCCACCTCGGAGTGGATGGAGGGCAAGGGCGACGGGAACAAGGCGGCGATGAAACGCCTGACCAGGCGCGATCCGGCGCCCGGCGTGGTCGTCTACCGGGACGGCGAGCCGGTGGCGTGGTGCTCGCTCGGGCCGCGGGGCGCGTTCCCGAGGCTGGAGCGCTCACCCCTGCTCTCGGAAGTCGACGACCAGCCCGTCTGCTCGATCGCGTGCATTTACGTCCGCAAGGAGCACCGCGGCGGCGGATTGTTGTCGGACATCATCGACGCGGTGTGCGGACATGCGGCCACCCAGGGCTACAAGATCGCCGAAGGTTATCCGATCGAACCTGCGAAGGGAAAGCGCGCCGGTGCGGACACGGCGATGACCGGAATTGTCAGCGCATTTATCGACGCCGGTTTCTCGGAAGTGGCCCGCCCCCGCGACGACCGGCCGATCGTGCGGCGGGAGCTCCGCGCCGCCAAATCGAAATCGTCGAAATCCTCCAAGTGATCCGAGGGGGCCCGGGGAGGTCAGTCGGCGGCGCGTTCCACCTGGCGGTGCCGGCTGGCCTTCTCGCGATTCCCGCAGGTGCTCATGCTGCACCAGCGGCGACGTCCGCCCCGCGACGAGTCCAGGAACAGCCAGCCGCACCTCCCGCACGCCCTGACCCGGTCCGGCGGGAGGGTGAACAGCGCCTGGACCGCCAGCAGCGACAGCGCCTCGGGGATCGCACCGGGCGCCGCCCAGTCCGCGGTGACGCGGCCGGGGTCGGCGCCGACCTGCCGGACGCGCCCGGCCCGCACGCCCGCCCCCGCCCGTTCGAGGAGCGCGCCGAGGGGTTCGGCGGGCGCCGCCTCGCCGCGGGCGACCGCGCTGAACGCGGCCCACGCCTGCTCGCGCACCGCCCGGACCTCCGGCACGAGACCGCTCGCGGCCGACTTCGCCAGGCGGGGCGCCTCCTCGACCAGGCCCGCGGACGCGCACCACGTCAGGACGTCCGAGGGCGCCCGCAGCAGCTCGCCGCCCTCGACCGGGTGCGCCCGGTTGAACACGGTGTTCGCGAGGTCGAGGACCGGGTGGCCGCCGATGAAGTGGGCGTCCTGCCAGGGCGGTCGGGCCCCGGTGGCCGTGGGGGTGACCATGGAACCATCCTCTCTGGTTTTCCGGTGCCCGTCGACGGCCGGCGT
>NZ_JBHWIE010000324.1:6659-8190 GCF_042732085.1 Actinosynnema sp. NPDC059797 | reverse complement strand
GTTCACCGCGCCGAGCCGCCGCCGTCACGACGTCGCACCACGCCCGCGCGCGCTGCTGCGTGCGGTCGACCTCCCCGACCGCCGCCACCAGCTCGTCGGTCGAGACCAGGCCGGCCAGCGCGTGCACCCGCCACCGGGCGTCGGGCACGCGCCGCGCCCGCGCGGGGTCCGCCGCCGCCCGCGCGACCGCGGCCAGGGCCCGTGCCCGGTGGTCGGGGTCGTCGATGCCCGCCGCCAGCGCGTCGGCCCGGTCCGGGTCGCCCCGCTCGGCGAGCACGCGGGCCAGGTGCGCCAGGGCGCGCCCCCGTGGCGCCGCGTTCCGGGCGGACCGCGCCGCGCGCTCGGCGCGGTCCGGGTCGCCCCGGTCGGCCAGCGCGACGGACCAGGCGGCCAGCACCTCGGCCCGCTCGTACTTGTGCCGCACCGCGTCGAACAGCGGGCGCACCAGGTCGAGGCACCGCTCCACGTCGCCGCCCGCCCGGAACAGCGCCCGCGCCCGCCAGTGCGGGTCGTCGATGGTCGAGGCCAGCGCTTCCGCCCGACCGGTGTCCCCGGTGTCCGCCACGACCGCGACCAGGCCGGTCAGCGCACGGGCGCGCAGGCTCGGGTCGTCCAGCGAGCGCGCCAGTGCCTCGGCCGTGCCCACGTCGCCCGCCGCCGCGGCCGCGCCGAGCACGGTGACCACCACCTCGGGCCGGGGGCGCACGTCCGCCAGCCGCGCGGTGCGCTCGGCCTCGGACGCCAGCACCTCGGCGCGACGCGGGTCGCCCGCGTCGGCGACGGGCAGGACCAGGGCGGTGAGCGCCTCGGCCCGCAGGCGCGGGTGGGTGGTACCGCGGGCGATCGCCTCGGCCTGCGCGAGCCGCCCCTCCCGCGAGAGTGCCCGCACCAGGATGATCCGCGCCTTGGCCTGGTGGGAACCGCGGCGCAGGCGGCGGGCCAGGCGCTCCGAGAGCGCCAGGTCGCCTTGCGCGATCGCGGCGACGACCTTGTCGAAGCGGGTCTTGCGGTTGTCACCGCGCGACCGCCGCGCCCTCCTGACCTCCGGCGGGGCGTCCAGGACGGCGGGGTGGTCGCCGGACCGGGACAGCCGCCGCCTCGCCAGGCTCGTCCGGGGCCCGCTCGGGTGGGCCGACCGGGCGATCGCCTCGGCCCGCGCCAGGTCGCCGGTCGCGGCCACCGCGCGCGACACCGCGAGCAGGACGCGCGTCCGCTGCGCCGCGTCCGGCAGCACCCAGGCCAGCGCCTCGGCCCGCGCCCAGTGCCCGAGGCGGACCCAGGCCACGGGCAGCTCGGCGGGCACCAGGAAGTTGCGGTTGACCAGCTCGCCCCGGTAGATCCCGAGCCGGATCGCGGCCAGCGGGTCCGGCTCGGCCTGGGCGCACAGGACCTCCCGGGCCGTGGCCACCTCGGTCAGCGCCGCGCTGTCGCCGCCGGTCAGGTCGGACATCCGCGCGTGCCGGGCCCGGTCGAGCGCGCAGCGGGTCAGCCGGTCCACCTCGCCGGTCTCCCGCAGCAGGCGGAAGTAGCC
>NZ_JBHWIE010000324.1:0-6649 GCF_042732085.1 Actinosynnema sp. NPDC059797 | reverse complement strand
GAGCAGCAGGTACTCCGGGGTGCCGCCGGGCCACCCGGCGGCGCGGTGCCGCTCGGCCCAGTCGTGCAGCCGCTGCCGGAACCCCGCCAGCCACTCCTCGCCGAGCATCCGCAGCGCGTCCCGCTGCAACTGCTCGTGCGCCATCAGGTAGACGTGCCCCGCCGACACGCCCCAGTGGCCGGCGCGGCGGCTGAACGCCCGCCCGGACACCGCGTGCAACTGCTCCTCGACCTCCCACGCCGGCCGGCCGGTCAGCTCGACGAGGTCCGCGGCGGTCAGGCCGCCACCGGCGGCGGCGAGCAGGCCCAGCAGGTCCCGCGCGGTGTCGTTGCCGCGCACCAGGCGCACCAGCTCGCGCTGGGCGTCCGCCCGCACGACCTCCGCGTGCGCCGAGCGCGACAGCTCCCGCACCACCCGCGGGTCGCGCAGCGGGTGGTGCGCCGGCACGTCGACGGGGATCGGCGGGTCCGGCCGCCCGGACACGACGACCCGCAGGCCGGGCGCCGGCGCGGCGGGCAGCAGCGCGGCGATGCTGTGCCCGTCCGGCCCGCCGGTCACCCCGACGTCCTCGTCCAGGCCGTCCACCACGAGCACGAGCCGCTCGCCCCGGTCCCGGCACGCGGCCGCGGCCCGGTTCAGCAGGCCCAGGAGGTGGGCGTCGCGGGTGGCGTCGGTCAGGAGCTGGGGGAGCGGTTCCCGCAGCAGTTCCGCGAGCTGCTCGATGACGACCTCGGCGAAGGCGGTCTTGTCGCCCTGGCCGGACAGTCGCGCGGTGACGAAGAACGACACCACGCGGACCCCGTCCGGCGGGTGCAGGGCGAACCACGACATCAACGCGGACTTGCCCGCCCACGCCGGCGCCCGCAGCCACCGGTACGGCTCGTCGCCCCGCACGGCCCACTCGGCCAGCCGGGCCAGCTCGGCGTCGCGGTCCCGCAGCTCCACCGGCGCGATCCGGGCGACCTGCTCCAGGTAGGCGGACCGGACCAGCGGCCCGCGCGGGTGCAGGTGGACGTCGCCGTGGATGTTCCCGGCCTGGACGATCGCGTCGGCCGCCGCGCCGGTGATCTCGTTGCGCGGTCCGGCGGGCCGGTCGTCACCTGGCACGCCCTCAGGAGACCACGCCGCCCCGGTCCCGTACAGCGCGGAAGCTCAGCAGCACCCGGTAGCCGAGGAGCAGCACCACGTGCAGCAGGTACGCCCACAGCCCCAGCGCCGCCACCGCGCCCACCACCCGCAGCCCGGCGAACGGGAACGCCCAGTCCACCGGGATGGCCAGGAACAGCAGGAAGCCGTGCAGGAAACCGGTGAGCACGGCGCCCACGGCGAAACCGCCGGCCACCGCGTGCACCCGCGTCAGCGCGGACGGGCCGGTCGCCAGGAACACCAGGCAGACCGCCACCGACAGCGCGACCCAGTCGACGTGGAAGGACACCACCACGCCCCACACCGCCGACCAGCCGCCCGCCCGGTACTGCGGCGCCACCAGCGGCGCCGCAGCCAGGGGCAGCGCGACCAGCAGCGGCGAGACCGCGATGACGGGCAGGAAGCCGAGGCGCCCCAGCCACCCCGTCTTCGCGCCGGCCGGCTCGCCCGCGAGCTGCGCCAGGCCCCGGCGCAGCCCCTCGCCGTAGAGGCTGGCGGGCAGGAGGGCGGAGGCCAGCACCCACCACGACGCGTCCAGGGCGGCGGTCGCCAGCAGCTCCAGCGCCGGTCCGGGCCGCTGGGCGTCGGGGAGCGCGCCGGCGAGCAGGCGCGCCCCGTCGAGGACCAGGTCCGCGCCGAACAGCTCGGCCGCGCCGCGCAGCGCCAGCAGCAGCACGGGGACGACGGCCAGGGCGGCGAAGAAGGTGATCCCGGCCGCCCACAGCGCGAGGTCGCGCCCGCGCAACGCGTGCAGGGCGTGGCGGATCGTCGCGCGGATGAGTCCCATGGCCGCATACGTACCCGGCCCCGCCGCCCGCGTACCGTGAGCCGGTGGACAACCTGGAGCCGGTCGAGGGCTGGTCGAGGCTGCACGGGCAGGACGTGTCCGGCAGCCGCCTGGCGGTGGGCTGGATCCGGTTCGTGCACGTGATCGCGCGGCGGCTGCCCGGCGCGGTGTCCCCGGACGCGCTGTCGGCGTGCGGCGTGGTGACGGCCCTGGGCGCGGTCGGGGCGGCCTCGGCGGGCGGCCGGTGGGCGCTGCTCGCCGCGCTGCTGGTCGTGGTCTCCGGTGTCCTCGACGGACTGGACGGCGCGGTGGCCCTGCGCACGGGGCGGGCGCGCCCGCTGGGCGCGGTGGTGGACGCGGTGGCCGACCGCCTCGCCGACCTGGCCCTGGTCGTGCTGCTGGTCGTGCTGGGCGGGCCGGGGTGGCTCGGCGCGGCGGTGGGCGCGGCGCTGTTCCTGCACGAGTACGCCCGCGCCCGCGCGCAGGGCGCCGGGATGGTCGGCGCGGGCGCGGTGACCGTCGCGGAACGGCCCACCCGCGTGGTGATCGCGGCGGTGGCGTGCCTGGGCGCGGGCGCGTGGCCCGCGGGCGCGCCGTGGCTCGGGTGGTCCTGGGGCGCGGTGTGCCTCGCCCTGTGGGCGGTCGCGGCCGTGGTCGGCGGCGTCCAGCTCGCGGTGGCGCTCCGGCGCGAGCTGGACGGGCTCACGCCGGTCCGATGAGGTCGGCCGCGATGCGCGCCGACATGGCGACCAGCGGCAGGCCGCCGCCCGGGTGGGCGGACCCGCCGACCAGGTAGAGGCCCGGCACGGGACTGCGGTTGGCCGGGCGCAGCAGCGCGGCGCGCGGTCCGTTGGACGACGAGCCGTACAGCGCGCCGCCCGCGGAGCCGGTGTCGCGCTCCCAGTCGGCGGGCGTGCGGACCTCGCGCCACAGCACCCGGTCGCGCACGTCGTGGCCGCGCGCGGCGAGCACGTCCAGCACGTGGTCGCCGTACCGCTCGGCCACACCCGGCGCGGTCCAGTCGACCGGGCCCTGGCGGGGTGCGTTCACCAGCGCGAACCACGCCTCGTGGCCGTCCGGCCGC
The DNA here is from genome assembly GCF_042732085.1 of Actinosynnema sp. NPDC059797. Taxonomy (NCBI): domain Bacteria; kingdom Bacillati; phylum Actinomycetota; class Actinomycetes; order Pseudonocardiales; family Pseudonocardiaceae; genus Actinosynnema; species Actinosynnema sp. NPDC059797. The sequence continues at coordinate 3,632 of NZ_JBHWIE010000324.1, read as the reverse complement.
ACCTCCGGGTCGTCGGGGGAGCACACGTAGACCGTCGGGTCGGGCACCGGTCGCGGCGCGCGGCCGAACAGGGCGTCGAACTCGGCGTCGTAGTCGGCCGGGAACAGCACGCGGTGGTGGTACGGGCGCGGTGACCGGCCGCGCAGCGCCAGCAGCAGCACGAAACCCGACAGCGACGGCACGGCGCGCCCCAGGGACCGGCGCGGGCGGCGGGCGCGCCGGTCGGTCAGCAGGTCCCCGTAGAGGTGCGTGGCGTCCGCGTCGGACACCACGACCTCGGCGGGCACGGTCGCGCCGCCGGCGGTCCTGACCCCGGACACCCCGGCGCCCGAGGTCTCCACGGCGGTCACGCGCGCGTCGAACTCGAACCGCACGCCGAGCTTCCCGCAGCGCTCGAACAGCGCGTCGCCGAGCCGGCGCAGACCGCCGCGCACGTACCAGCCGCCGTAGCGCTGCTCGATGTAAGGGACCACGGTCATCAGGCCCGGCAGCCGGCGCGGGTCCGAGCCGCTGTAGGTGGCGTACCGGTCGAGCAGCACGCGCGCCCTCGGGTCGGACAGCCGCCGGCGGCCCACGTCCCGCAGCGTCCGCCACGGCGACAGGGCCAGCAGGTCCCGCACGCTCGCGGACCGGCGCACCAGGTCGGCCACCCCGCCCAGCGGGCGCTGCAGCACCGGTTCGCCCACCAGGTCCCACAGGCGGGCGGCGTCCGCCATCAGCGCCGCCCACTGCCCGCCCGTGCCGGGGCTCCACGCATCGAGCGCGGCGGGCACGGCGGCCGCGTCGTGCGGGAGGTCCACTTCGGACCCGTCGGCGAAGCGGTAGTGGCACGTGGGTTCGACCGGCACGAGATCGACCTCGTCGTCCAGCGGCCCGCCCGTGTCGGTGAACAGGTCGCGGTAGACGTGCGGCAGCGTCAGCAGCGACGGGCCGGTGTCGAAGGAGAACCCGTCGCGCCGCAGCTCGCCCAGCTTCCCGCCGTGGCCGCCCGACTGCTCCAGCACGGTCACCCGGTGCCCGCCCGCGGCCAACCGGGCGGCGGCGGCCAGCCCGCCCATGCCCGCGCCCACGACGACGACCCGCGCCATCAGCGGCTCCTGTGAGGTCGCGCCATCGGTGGCTCCTGTAGGAGGTGTGCCATCAGCGGCTCCTGTGGGGGCGTGCCATCAGCGGCTCCTGGTGGGGTTGTGCCATCAACGGTTGCCGTCGGGGTCGCGCCATCAGCGGCTCCCGTGCAGCGGGCGTTGCTTCCAGGTGAGCGCCCCCGCGCGGCGCGCCCGCCACGAGCGGGCCAGCAGGGTCAGCAGCGCGCCGACGGAGAGCGGGTGCGCCAACGCGTCCGGCCAGGCCCTACCGCCCGTGCGGCGCGCGGTGACCACGCGGCCCGCGACCCCCGCCGCGTACCCCAGCGCCCCGGCGCGCGACCCGGCCAGGGCGGCCAGCGGCGGCAGCACGAACACCGACACCAGCCCGGCCGCGAGCGCCGCCGCCCCGACCGGCCCGCCCGTGACCGCCCACAGCGACTTCTCGTAGCCCGCCGCGACCTCCGGCCACCCCCGGTACATCCGGCACTCCGCGATCCCGCTGCCGTCCGCCACCGCGCCGCGCCCGCCCGCGCGCTTGACCGCCCGCATCAGCGCGATGTCGTCCAGCACGGCGTTCGCGACGGCCCCGAACCCGCCGCAGCGCGCCAGCGCCGCCGCGTCGATGACGAAGAACTGGCCGTTGGCCGCGCACAGCGACTCGCGCGGCGACCGCTCGGCCAGGCGCAGCGGCAGGAACACCAGCCACGACCACGGCAGCAGCGGCTGCACCAGGCGCGTCGCGGCGTCGTCGGCGAGCTGCCGGGGGAACGGCGACACCGCGTCCAGGTCCGCCGACCGCAGCAGGTGCACGGCGGCGGCCACCGCGTGTGGCGCCAGCACCACGTCCGCGTCCACGAACACCAGCACCCGGCCGCGTGCCTCGGCGGCCAGGCGGGCGCAGGCGTGCGGTTTGCCGGGCAGGCCGGGCGGCGGCGGGTCGCCGGTGATCACCCGCACCCGGTCGCCGCCGACCTCCCGGACCACGTCGGCGGTGCCGTCCGTGGACCCGTCGTCCAGCACCAGGATCTCCAGGTCGGGCACGCCGCGCTGCGCCAGCAGCGACCGCAGCGTGGGCGCGATCCGGTGTGCCTCGTCGCGTGCGGGGACCAGCAGGGACACCGGCTCCCGGCACGGCGGGGGGTTCGCGGTGGGTGTGCGCACCAGGCGCGAGTTGACCAGGGCGTGCGCGGCGCCGAGCACGGCCACCACCGACCCGCCCGCGACCAGCCCACGCGGCAGCCTCGACAGTGACCTCGCCAGCGGTCTCGCCAGTGGCCTCCCCGTCAGTCTCGCCGGCAGCCTCACCTGCGGCCTCACCTGCGGCCTCACCGGTGGGCCCGCCACAACGCGACCGCGAACGGCACGGCGACCAGCCCCATCAGCAGCCCCGCGACCACCGACACCCAGGGCCTGCCGAAGAACGCCGCGTGCGCCCACACCGACGACCCGTAGGTCCACAGGTAGAGCACGGGCGCGGGCCCGGCGCGCAGGTCCGTCTCGCCTGCCCCGCCCGCCCCGCCCCTCTTGCCCATCCACCCCGTCCTGCCCGACCCGCCCGTCTTGCCAATCCCGCCCGTCTTGCCTGTCCCGCCCGTCGCGCCAATCCCACCTGTCTTGCCCGCCGCGCCTGCCTCGTCCGTTGTCCCGCGGTAGGTGCGTGGCCCGAGGTGTGCATGCAGGACCCCGGTGATCAGCGCCGCCACCAGCAGCCAGCCCGCGAAGTTCGTCAGCGGGATGCCGTCCACCCCGGGCAGCCCCGGCGCAGGGTGCGCCCACGCCCAGTGGCCCGCGTCGACCATCTGCGGGTCGAGGAAGACGTCCCACGACGCGAGCGCCCACGCGGCCAGCGGCACCACGGCCCAACCTCTGCCGAGCGCCCGGCCGACCAGCACGGCGGGCCACGCCATCATGATCCAGGCCATCGGCACCAGCACCGGCACGCCCAGCACCTCGGCGCCGAGGGTGCCGGTGTAGTCGTAGTCCCCGAACGGAAAGCCGGTGCGCACCCCGACCGCCTCGGCCACCAACCCACCACCACCCGCGACGGCCACCAGCGCACCAGCCGTCCGCCACCCACACCGCGACGCCGCGTCCAGGGTGGAGGCGACGCAGAACAGCACGACCGAGAGCACCGTGGTCGGCAGGCGGTCACCAGGGGCGGTCATCGAGTACACGATCTGGGCGAGGACCACGCCCGCGCCGCACACCCACGCCACGGCCGGGAGGACGCGTGCGGGAGCGCGGGAAGCCACACCGGTCGACATGCCCAAGACACTAAGTGCCCCCGCCCGAACGGGCTTGATGAGCGCGGGTGCCCGGTGACCCGCCCGGTGACCAGCCCGGCGGCCCGCCTGGTGACCAACCTTGTGGCTTACCTGGTGATCAGGGCGGCCCACCTGGCGACTGGTGACCACCCCGGTGGCCACCTGGCGACCAGTCCGGCGGCCCACTTGGCAACCCACCCAGCCACCAACCTCGATCCCGACCCGCCACTCGATCCGCGCCTTGCCACTCGTCCAGCGGGACTGCGATCGCGGTGTCAGGATC
>NZ_JBHWIE010000323.1:0-8200 GCF_042732085.1 Actinosynnema sp. NPDC059797 | reverse complement strand
GTGCAGGACGTCCCGGCCCCACCGGTCGCGCAGCCCCGGGACGTCCGGCAGCTCGTCGACCAGACCGGTGGTGACCAGCAGCCGGCGGGCGCGGACCTCCCGGCCGTCGGCGAGCGACACGGCGAACCGGTCGCCGGCGCGGCGGGCGGCGACGACCTCGCCTTCGACCACGTGGCCGCCGTAACCGCGGACCTCCGCGCGTCCGCGCTCCAGCAGCTCGCCCGGCGGGACGCCCTCGCGGGCCAGCAACCCGTGCACGCCCTCGGCGGGCGCGTTGCGCGGCTCGCCCGCGTCGACCACCAGCACGGACCGCCGTGAGCGGGCCAGCATCAGCGCCCCGTTCAACCCCGCCGCGCCACCGCCGACGACCACCACGTCGTAGTTCTCGTCCACCTTCTCGGTCACCGTGACCACCTCCGCGACCAAGATGCGCCGGCCCCGGCGATTACGGCAAAGCGTTTTGCCAATTCGGCAACAAAGTCGCTACCCCGTCCACCAGGTGCCGGTTGGCCTCGCTCCAGGCGACCCTGGCGGCCAGCTCCCGCAGGTGCCCGCCGGCCACCAGGTCGGCCTGCGGCTGGTGCCCCTCCGCGGCGAGCAGCCGGACCCGCTCGACGGTGTCCCGCTGGACCGCGATCACGGCGTCCACCAGGCCTTCGGTGGACGTCAGGCCGTAAGCGCCGGCGAACAGCTCCAGGCGACGCCGCCGGTCGGGCGGGCCGGGGTGGCGCAGCCACCGCACGCACTCGGCGTCGTCCCGGAACGGCGCCACGTACTCCAGCGCGTAGGCCACGTCGTGCAGCGGCGGCGCGGGCCGGGCGTGGTCCCAGTCGAGCAGGCCGACCGGCCGCCCGCCGCGCCACACCGCGTTCCACGGGCCGAAGTCGCCGTGGCAGACCACCTCGCCCTCGCCCACGCCCTCCTGGCCGGTGGACCACCGCGACCCGGCAGGCGGCGCGAAACCGGCGACCGCGTCGTGGTACTCGCGCAGCAGCCGGGCGAACGCCACCAGCCCGGCGTCGTCGACGACCCGCGCCCAGCCCGCCGGACCGGACTCGCCCTCCAGGTAGGTCAGGACCTCGCGGCCCCGCTCGTCCACGCCCAGCAGGCGGGGCGAGTACCGGAACCCCACGGCCTCCAGGTGCCGCAGCAGCGCGTGCACGGCGGCCGACCACGGGTAGGTCGGCCGCCTGGTCGTGTCGCCCACGCGCACCACCCGCCGGTGCGGCCGGTCCTGCACCGCGTCCTCCACCGCGTCCTCCACGGGGTCAGCCACCGGTCGCGCCGTCGTGGGCGGGGCCGGTGAGGTCGTACCCGGTGAACTCGGCGATCGGGACGTACCCGAGCCGCCGGTAGAGGGCGTTGCTGGTGGGGTTGCCCGGGTCGGTGAACAGGACGACGTCCGTCGCGCCGGACGCCAGCGCGGCCCGGCTCACCTCCGCCGTCACGGCCGCCGCGTACCCACGGCCTCGGAGGCGGGCCGGGGTGTAGACCGGGTCCACCCGGACCATGCCGCCGACCACCGACGTCGAACCCGCCAGCGAGACCGGGACGCCGTCCGGGGTCTCCCAGAACGTGAAGCGCTTGTCCGCGAAGCGGGACTCGGCCCAGGAGGCGGCGGTCGCCTCCCCGACGGCGTCGAGGAACTCGCCGCACCAGCGGACGAGGTCCTCGTGGTCCCGCGGGCCCAAGACCCGTGCCCGGCCGGCGGGGTGCGGCCGCGGCGGGGTGAGCGTGCCGAGGCGGTGGAGGCGCACCCGCCAACCGGGCGTCGGCTCCGCGCCGGTGCGCCGCCGCCACGCACCGGCGAACGCGGTGGCGGTGTCGTGGTCCGCGCCGACGGCGGACGGGGTGTGGCCGAAGTCGACCAGGAGGTCCACCAGGGCGTCGACCCGCTCGAGGGACAGGGAGGTGAGGGTCAGGCGGCCGGTCCGGCGCCGGTAGAGGGCGGCCTGGACCTCGCCCCCGGACTCCAGCACGCCGAAGGTGGTGGTGCCGGCGCGCCCGTCCGCCTGGTCCCGGCGCAGCCTCTCCACGGTCGTCAGCGGCGTGGTGTGCAGGGCGGGGCGCGAGCGCAGGAAGCCCCCGGCCCGGTCGAGGAAGTCGTCGACGTCTTCGGTGAAGTGCCAGCCGTCCGAGCGCATGCCCCATCGTCCCGCGAACGGTTCCCGCGCGGGCGCCCGGGTCAGATCGTGGCCGCCAGGCGCGTGCCCTGGTCGATCGCGCGCTTGGCGTCCAGCTCCGCGGCCACGTCCGCGCCGCCGATGACGTGCGCGACGACACCGCGCTCGGCGAGGGCGTCCACCAGGTCCCGCACCGGCTCCTGGCCCGCGCACACCACCACCGCGTCGACCTCGAGCAGGCGCGGGTCCTCGCGCTCCGGGCCGAACGTGATGTGCAGGCCGGCGTCGTCGATGCGCTCGTAGTTCACGCCGGTCAGCTGCTCGACGCCCTTGGCCTTGAGCGCCGCCCGGTGCACCCACCCGGTGGTCTTGCCCAGGTCGCGGCCGATGCGGGAGGTCTTGCGCTGCAACAGGTACACCTTCCGCGCGGGCGCGGCGGGCGCGGGCTCGGCGACGCCGCCGCGCACGCGCGCGGGATCGGTGACGCCCCACTCGGCGCGCCACCCGTCGAGGTCCAGCGGCCGGTGGGTGAGGAACTCGCTGACGTCCACCCCGATGCCGCCCGCGCCGATCACGGCCACCCGCTCGCCGACCCGCGCGCCGTGCCGCACGACGTCCACGTAGGACAGCGCGCGTTCGACGCCCGGGATGGCGGGCACACGCGGCGCCACGCCCGTGGCGACCACCACCTCGTCGAACCCGGCCAGGTCGTCGACGCCCGCCCGCCGGTTCAGGTGCAGCCGCACCCCGGTCACCTCGATCCGCCGCCGGTAGTAGCGGATGGTCTCGGCGAACTCCTCCTTGCCGGGGATGCGGCGGGCGATGGCGAACTGGCCGCCGATGTCGTCCTCGGCCTCGAACAGCTCCACCGCGTGCCCGCGCTCGGCCAGCGAGGTCGCCGCCGCGAGGCCCGCCGGACCGGCCCCGACCACCGCGACCCGCTTGGCGCGGCGGGTGGGCAGCAGGGTCAGCGTGGTCTCGTTGCCCGCCCTCGGGTTGACCATGCACGTCGCCTTCTTCAGCGAGAACGTGTGGTCCAGGCACGCCTGGTTGCACGCGATGCAGGTGTTGATCTCGTCCGCGCGGCCCAGCTCGGCCTTGCGCACCCAGTCGGGGTCGGCCAGGAACGGCCGCGCCATCGACACCAGGTCCGCGTCGCCGCGGGCCAGCACCTCCTCGGCGACCTGCGGCATGTTGATCCGGTTGGAGGCGACCACCGGCACGCCCACGTGCGGGCGCAGCCGCGCGGTGACGTCGGCGAACGCCGCGCGGGGCACGGAGGTGACGATGGTCGGCACGCGCGCCTCGTGCCAGCCGACACCGGTGTTGATGATCGTCGCACCGGCCTGCTCGACCTCCTGGCCCAGCCGCACCACCTCGTCCCACGTCTGCCCGTCCTCGACCAGGTCGAGCAGCGACAGCCGGTAGATGATGACGAAGTCGGGGCCCGCGGCCTCGCGGCAGCGGCGGACGACCTCGGTGGCCAGGCGGCGGCGGTTCTCCGGGCTGCCGCCCCAGCGGTCGGTGCGCCTGTTCGTGCGGGGCGCGAGGAACTGGTTGATGAAGTAGCCCTCGGAGCCCATGACCTCGACGCCGTCGTACCCGGCCTCCCGGGCCAGGGCGGTGGCGCGGGCGAAGGCGTCGACCTGCGCGCGGACGCCGCGGTCGGACAGGGCGCGCGGCCTGAACCTGCTGATCGGCGCCTTCACCGCGGACGCGGACACGCTCAGCGGGTGGTAGGCGTAGCGGCCCGCGTGCAGCAGTTGCAGGGCGATCTTGCCGCCGTTGTCGTGCACGGCCTGGGTGACCGCCGTGTGGCGGCGGGCCTCGCGGCGCGTGCTGAGCTTGGACGAGAACGGGTAGAGCCACCCCGCGCGGTTGGGGGAGAAGCCGCCGGTGACCATGAGCCCGACGCCGCCGCGGGCGCGTTCGGCGAAGTAGGCGGCGAGCTTGTCGAAGTCCTTGGCGCGGTCCTCGTTGCCGGTGTGCATGGAGCCCATCAGGACGCGGTTGGGCAGGGTGGTGAAGCCCAGGTCCAGGGGCCGGAACAGGTTCGGGTACGCGGTCATCGCCCGGTGTCCTCCCGCAGTGCGGCCAGGACTTCGTCGCACCAGTCGACCATGGCCTGCTCGGCGCGCACGCCGCCGCGCAGGACGAGGTGCTGGTGCAGCCGCCGCCCGGTCAGCCCGGACGGGTCGGGGAAGTCCTTCGCCTCCATGGCGCGGTACGCGCCGAGTCGTCGGGCGTGCAGCTCGCGGTGCCTGGCGACCTCTGCGGCGACCGCGGCCACGTCGCCCAGCGACGCGCCGCGCAGCTTGACGCCCAGCTCCTGCCGGATCGTCTCCGGCTCGCCGGGCTCGGCCAGCCACCGGGCCAGCTCGGCGCGACCCGCGTCGGCCGGCTCGTAGACCTTCCGGTCCGGCCTGCCGTCACCGGCCTCCTCGTGGCAGGTCACCCAACCGAGGTCGACCATCCGCTTGAGGGTGCGGTAGATCTGCTGGTGGGTGGCCGCCCAGAAGAAGCCGATCGACCGGTCGAACCGGCGGGCCAGCTCGTACCCCGTGCCCGCGCGCTCGTCGAGCGACACCAGGATCGCGTGCTCCAACGCCATGGTGGCGACCGTAGTATGCAACTGGGTGCAGTGCAACTAGTTGCACGCTAGGGTGTGGTCATGGTCTCGCACCCGTTCCGGCAGGTCGACGTCTTCGGCTCGGCGGCCTACGCCGGCAACCCGCTCGCGGTCGTGGCGGCGGCCGACGACGTGACCGACGAGGACATGCGGCGCTTCGCGCGCTGGACGAACCTCTCGGAGACCGCGTTCCTGCTCCGGCCCACCACCGGCGACGCCGACTACCGGGTGCGCATCTTCACCACCTCGACCGAGCTGCCGTTCGCCGGCCACCCCACCCTGGGGTCCGCGCACGCCTGGCTGGCCGGCGGGGGCGAGCCCGCGCGGGACGGCGTGGTCGTGCAGGAGTGCGCGGCGGGTCTCGTGCGGGTCCGCGTGCGCGGCGACCGGTTCGCGTTCGCCGCGCCGCCGATGACCAGGTTCGAACCGGTGGCCGAGCCGCTGGTGGCCCGGGTCGCGGCGGCCCTGGGCGTGGAGCGGTCGGCGGTCCTCGGGTGCTCGTGGCTGGTCAACGGGCCGGAGTGGATCGGCGTGCGCCTGGCCGACGCGGAGCGGGTGCTGGCGCTGACGCCGGACCCGGCCGGCCTGGCGGGGCTCGACGTGGGCGTGATCGGGGCGCACCCGGCCGGCGGTGACGCCGACTTCGAGGTCCGCGCCTTCACCGACGCCGAGGGGTCCCTGGTCGAGGACCCGGCCACGGGCAGCCTCAACGCGGGCTTCGCGCGGTGGCTGATCGAGGACGGGAACGCGCCGCGCGCCTACGTGGCGGCCCAGGGCACCGCGATCGGCCGCGCCGCCCGCGTGCACGTCGACCTCGCCGACGACGGGCTGTGGGTGGGCGGCGACGTGCGGCCGGGCGTCACCGGCGCGGTCGACCTCTGAGCCGACCTCCGAGCGCGGGGCCGGGAACCGCTGCCGGTGCTCGTGCGGGACCGACCGCAGGCGCCCGTCCGCCGTCCCACGGCCGGGCGCCCCGCCGTGGCCGAGGACACGGGGGCGGCGGCGCAGCAGGGCTGAGCGCGACCGGGGGGCGGGGTGCGGCGGCTGCACGCCGGCCATGCCCCGGCGGTCCTGGCCTTCGAGTTGGCGAACCGCGCCTACTTCGCTGCCTCGGTCCCCGACCGCGGCGACGACTTCTTCGACCAGTTCACCGACCGGTACAACGCTTTGTCGGCTGAGCAGCAAGCCCGCGTCTGCGCCTTCCCCGTGCTCGTCGAGGTCGATCAGCGGGCGGCGGGGGCGGGCGCTCCGGGGCCTCGCCACGCACCCGATCGGGTTGATCCGGGCGGTATCCCGCCCGTCCGGGCGCTTCTCGCCCGTTAGGGCGCTGCCGGCGGGACCGGTCGGGTGCCATGTTGGAACCTCGAACGACGTCGGCCCGGGAGCGGGAGGGCGCACATGCGGCGGACAACGACGTTCGTCCTGGTGGCGGTGGGCGGGCTGCTGGCCGGGTGCCTGGGCCGGAGCGAGGGGGCCGACCCGGCGCGCAACGCCGACGCCGAGGACGTCACGCTGACGATCGTGGCCAACGCCGCCGTCGGCGGCAAGAACGACCGGGGCGCGAGGTGGATCAACGACTGGGTGATACCCCGGTTCACCGAGCAGCAGCGGGCCAAGGGCGTCAACGCGACCGTCCGCTTCGAGCAGAACGGCGCGGGCGACGAGGACTTCAAGACCAAGGTGGCGCTGGACTTCAAGACCGGCGGCGGTGGCGACGTCGTCGAGCTGGACGGGATCTGGCTCGGCGAGTTCGCCCAGGCGGGCCAGATCGAGCCGCTCGACGACGTGGTCGGCCGGGACGAGGTCGACGCGTGGGACGGCTGGCGGCAGATCCCCGCCGCCGTGCGGGGCCTCGGCGAGTTCGACGGCAAGCGCTACGGCGTGCCGATGGGCACCGACGGCCGGGTGCTGTTCTTCAACAAGGAGCTGTTCGGCCGGGTGGGGCTGCCCGCCGACTGGCAGCCCCGCGGCTGGGACGACGTGCTGGCGGCGGGGGAGAAGCTCAAGGCCCTGCCCGGCGTCGTGCCGATCCAGCTCAACGCGGGCACCGCGATGGGCGAGGCCACCACCATGCAGGGCGTGCTGCCCGCCCTGGCCGGCGCCGGCGAGCAGGTCTACCAGGACGGCAAGTGGCAGGGCGCCACCGAGGGCGTCGAAGCGGTCCTCGACCTGTACCGGCGCGTCTACCGCGACGGGCTCGGCGACCCGGTGCTCCAGCAGGAGGCCAACGGCCGCGACCGGTCGTTCGCGCTGTTCGCGCAGGACCGGATCGGCATCCTGCTGGAGAGCGACTACTTCTGGCGCTCGGTGGTGGAACCGCGCGACGGCGCGGCCAGGATGGCCGACCGCGACACCACCGTCGGCTGGGCCCTGGTGCCCGCCCGCCGGCCCGGTGCCGGGGTGGGCGGCCAGGACTTCGTGAGCATGTCCGGCGGCGGCGTGCGGGTCGTCAACCCGAACACCGAGTTCCCGCGCCAGGCCTGGGAGTTGGTGCGGTTCCTCAACTCCTTCGAGGCGGTCAAGAGCTCGCTGGGCGGCGGCGCGCAGGTCACCCAGCGCTCCGACGTGAACGACGAGGTGCTCGCGGGCGACCCGATGCTCTCCTTCGTCGCCGACCGGGTCCTGCCGATCACGCGCTACCGGCCCGGCCTGGCCGACTACCCGAAGGTGTCGGCGGCGCTCCAGCAGGCGACCGCGGACGTGGTGTCCGGCCGCAGCCCGCGGGAGGCCGCGGCGTCCTACCGGGACGCGCTGGTCCGGGCGGTCGGCGAGGCGTCCGTTGCGGGCGGTTGACCGCGACGTCGCGGGCCTGGGCACGGCGCGGGCGATCGCCTTCGTCGCGCCCGCCCTGCTGCTGGTCGCGGTGTTCCTGGTGTTCCCGGCGCTGTGGACGCTCTACATCGGGATCACCGACTACCAGCTGACCGGTCCGGCCGCGGCCCGGCCGAGCGTGGTGGGCGCGGAGAACTTCACCAGGGCGCTGGACGACCCGCTGTTCGCGAACTCGCTGTGGCTGACCGCGTTGTTCGTGCTGGGCTCGGCGGTGATCGGGCAGAACGCGCTGGGCTTCGGGCTGGCCTGGCTGCTGCGCGGCGCGCGGCCGCGGCTGCGGCGCACGGTCGAGGCGTTCGTGCTGCTGGCCTGGATCCTGCCCGGCCCCGTGGTCGCCTACCTGTGGTTCGCCGTGCTCAGCCGCGACGGCGGCACGCTGGGCCTGCTGCTGGACCGGCCCACGACCGCGTGGCTGGTGGAGTACCCGATGGCGAGCCTGGTCGTGTTCAACACCTGGCGCGGCACGGCGTTCTCCCTGCTGCTCTACACCTCCGCGCTGGCCGCCGTGCCGCCCTCGCACAACGGTACCGGGACACATCCGGGCTCGACAGGCCCCAGCCGTGCGGGGGGCGTGGGGGTTCAACACATCGGACGGCACGGGCTGAGAAGCAAGGGT
>NZ_JBHWIE010000322.1:0-8219 GCF_042732085.1 Actinosynnema sp. NPDC059797 | reverse complement strand
CCCGGGGAGCGCGGTCACCGCGCGTGAGGCGGGGGACGGCGGGGTGGGGGACAATGCGGCGGCCGGCCTGCCCGGACGGCACACCGGCTCCCGCGACCGCGACGTGAAGGACTGACACTGTGGCATTGCCCTACGGGCCCGAGGACGACCAGGACGCCGACCGGTTCGTCAACGACGCGCTGCGCAACCGCGACCCCGAGGTGTGGCGGCACCTGGCCTCCGACGCCTACGTCGAGCAGACCGGTCGGGTGCTGCTGGCGATGCTGGACCGGATCGCGGCCGACCGCGCGCACCGGAAGGCCGAGCGCGACGCCGCGCACGCGCGGCTGGTGGCGGGGGAGATCACCCGGGCCGAGTACGACCGCGAGCTGGCCGAGGGCGGCGAGCTGGCCAAGCGGACCGCGCACTTCGAGTCCCTGGTGCGCGAGCAGCACCGGTTGATCTCCGCCAGGGTGCGCCGGCTGCGCGGCGACGACGTCCGCGACGAGCTGGTGAGCCTGGTGATCACCTTGGGCGCCGCGATCGACGCGCACCGCGCCGCCGTGCTCGGGGGAGGGGGCGAGCCCACCCGGGCCGACCGGGCGCTGTGGGAGCGGCTGGCGGCGCTCGACGTGCCGGACACGACCGGCTCGGCGGGCCGCACGTCGCTGGAGGAGCTGGTCGCGCGGCACGCGGAGCGGCAGGACCAGCACGCGCGCGTGCTCGCCGGGATCATCCTGGACCTGGCCGGTGACGCGGCGTCGGTCGCGCGCGCCGACCTGCTGGAGGTCTGGAAGAAGAAGGTCGCGCCGACCCTGACGTCCGAGGAGCGGGCCGAGCACGCGGCCAAGGGCAAGGGTTCGCTGGTGACCGAGAAGCTCAGGAAGGCGATGGGCCTGCTGGAGCGGCAGGGCCTGGTCGAGCGCTCCGGCCCGCAGGGCGACCAGCGGCTCGACGTGCTCGACCGCCCCGGGCTGGAGGACCTGGCGGCCACGCGCACGCCGTAACCGCCGCCACGGCCGCCGGGCACGCACCCGCCGGGCACGCACCCGCCGGGCATGCGCCCTTCGGGTAGCGGCGGACCGCGGCGCCGAGGGCGGGCCGGGCACGCGCCCGGCCCGCCCGGCCGCGGGTCAGGCGATGTCGAGGCCGGACGGGGTGGCCGGCCCGACCGCCGTCGCCGCGCTGATCGCCTCGTTGTCCAGCGGCAGGGCGTCGGCGGTGCCGGACAGCTCGGCCACGGCCCGGAACGCCACCTTGCCGTGGACGGAGTCCTCCGCGCGGAACGTGTAGCGGAACGGGAAGTCCACCGTGCGCGCCGCGGGCACGTGCTGGGTGTACCCGCCGACCCGGTCCCACCCGGACGGGGTGCTCCGGTAGAGCGAGACGGTCACGTCCTCGGCGTACCGCGTGTTCGCGATCCGCACCGTCATCGCCTTGTTGTCGCCCACCTCCGCCGATCCCGGCGTGGTGAACCTGGCGATCGACACGTCGTGCGTGCGGACCCGCAGCGTCCTCGACGCGGTGGCCGTGCGGCCGTCCTCGGTGCCGATGGTCAGCCGCACCTCGTAGTCGCCGTCGGCCGCGTAGCGGTGCTGCGGGAAGGGGTCCGAGGAGGTCGTGCCGTCGCCCAGGTCCCAGTGCCGGGTGACCGCCCCGTCCTGGTCGGGGACGGAGGAGCCGTCGTGGAACCGGACGGTGCTCGCCGTGCTCGGCTGCTCGGGGTAGGCGCTGAAGGACGGCTCGACCGGCCGGGCGACGGCGACCCGCACGCGCAGGGAGCGCACGTCGTCGTAGGAGGTGCCGGCGCGCAGGTGGTACGTCGTGCCGGCGGTGGCGCGGAAGACCAGCGGACCCCGGCTGTCGGCCGCGCACCGGACCTCGTCGAGGCTCCCGGCCGCGTGGACCGCGAGGTTCGCGTAGTGCGGCGACCGCTCGTCGAAGACGACCGACGTCGTCTCGGGCACGGTCAGGGTGTACCAGACGGACCGCTCGGGGCGTCCGCACCGGCCGGCCGGCTCGTCGGCCTCGGAGGTGGCGGCCGTGACGTCGACCTCCTCCTCGTGCGGCAGGGCCGGGATCGGCGCGGCGTCGGCGAAGTCGTCGTTCACGGGCGGGGCCGGCGTGGTGGCGGCGAAGACCAGCGACGTGCCGCTCGTGCTGCTCAGCGCGGAGACCTTGAAGTGGTAGCGGGCTCCCGCGGTCACGGTGACGGCCAGCCGGGCCTGGAGGCTGCCGCCGTCGTCGTCGTTGCACGAGATGGGCGACAGCGAGCCCCGCGTGCCGCTGAACGCGGACAGCGTGGTGTCGTAGTCGCTGCCCGCCGTCGACAGGACCACCACGCCGTCCGCGGGCGCGGTGTAGGAGAACCAGACCGACCTGGAGTTCCAGCAGTAGTCGGGGTCGTCCGGCGCCTCGGTGGCCTCGGCGACCGACTGGGCGGCGGTGAACGGCGTGACCACCTCGGTCGCCTGGTCGAAGTCGTCGTTGGCGGGTGGCGCGGCGTGTGCGACGCCGGTCGCGAGCAGGCCGAGCAGCGCGGCCGTCAGCAGGACGGAACCTGATCTTCGTGTGGTGCGCACGGTGGATGTACCCCCTGTGTGTCCCGAGCGGGTCCCGGCGCCCGACCCCGTCCGGGTGGCCGACCGGTGGACCCCGCGTCGCGGGAATGGTCGGGTGCCACCTTGCCCGACCGGCCTTGGGCGGACCTTGAGCCGGAAGGTCGCGCCCCGGTGTCACGGCGCGTCGCACGGGTGGCGGCCGTCGCCCGGCCACGGGTCGCCGCACGGGAAGTAGCCCTCCTCCCGCAGGATCGCCTTGGCGTCGTCGGAGGACAGGTACCGCGTGAACCGGCTCAGCAGGCCGTCGTCCCGGCCGCGGCCGTAGGTGTAGAGGTACTCGACGATCCAGAAGCGGTACCGGCCGTCGGCCATCGCCTCCCGGGTGGCGGTGACGCCGTCGATCGCGATCACCTCGACCCCCGCCGCGCGGTCGGCCGCGGGCAGGTCGGCGTAGCCGATGGCGTTGTCGTGCTCGGCGACCTTCTCCAGCACGCCGCCGGTGGAGTTCAGCTCGCACCGCGTCAGCCCGGCGCCGTTGGAGGCGGTGGCGCAGTCCGGCGAGTTCTCGGCCGGTTCGTCGGCCCCGTCCAGGATCGCGGCCCGGAACGCGTCCCGCGTGCCCGACTTGGCGTCGCGGCTGACCACGAGCACCTTGCGGTCCGGTCCGCCGACCTGGGCCCAGTTGGTGACCTCGCCGAGGAAGATCGCGCGCAGCCGGTCCGCGGTGAGGTCGCGGACGGGCACGTCGTCGCTCACCACCACCGCGAACGGGACCACCGCGATGGTGTGGGGCGTGAACCGGGCGTCGCCGAACGGGGCCGGGCCGTCGGACATGGCCGCCCGCTCCTCGCGCCGCGACGGGCTGAGCTGCTGCAGGCCCGCGATCGTGCCGCCGCCGTCGACCTCCACCACCGCGTCGCCGCAGTCCCGCCGGTAGCGCGCGGCGACCTTCTCCGTGACCGCCTCGAACGCGCTGGACCCGGAGATCGTGACGGCGCCGGCCGCGCAGTGCGACTCCGACGGGTCCGGACCGAGGTCGGTGAGCAGCACCAGCGACGCGCCGACCAGGAGCAGGGCGAGGCCGCCCAGGACCATGCTGCGCCGGTTCGGCCCGTTGCCCCTGGCCGTGTCGCGGACGACCCGGCCGCCCCGCAGGAAGGTGTGGCAGTCCACCGCGGGCTCGCGCGTCACCGGCCCGGACAGCAGCACCAGCACCTTGATCCGGTCCTTGCGGTTGAGCGGCACCCTGGGCAGGACGAGGCTGTCGCCCGGCGGCGGCCAGTCGACGTCCTTGGCGATCTCCTCGCGCAGGTCCTTGCGCGCCTCCACGATCTGCGCGTCCACCACCCGGCGACCGCCGAACTCCAGGGTGAGCGGCCGGGTGAGGTCGTTCTCGTGGATCTCCCGGCTGCCGGTGTTCATGATCCGCACCAGCGCGAAGCTCGGCTCGGGCACGGTCTTGTTCTTGTTGCGCAGCTCCACCTCGATCATGTCCGGCACGCCCTTGGGCGTCACGCCGACCGGTGAGTCGAGGTGGACGCGGTAGGTGATCCGCTTGCGGGTGAGCCACAGCTTCGCCAGGTAGGCCGCGACGGTCACGGCCAGCGTGACCGCGCCGACCGTGGCGTCGGGGTTCTCGGAGATCCAGGTCGCGAGCGCCGAACCGCCCTGTGCCATGTCGTGCCGCCTCCGGTGGTCTATGGGGTCCGAGGGCGCGGTGCGCCGCGCCCTCGGCGGGAGAGCCGGTTACTGGTAGCCGCGGATCTGGCAGAACGCCCGGTCGAGCGGGTCGCGCCGGGCGTCCCACAGCGCGCCGCCGGTGGCCCGCGCGACCTCGCGCATCTCGCCCTCGGCGGCCTCGCCGAACAGGATGGGGAACACCGGCACGGCGCCCGTGCGCCCGGAGAGGAACGCCCGGTACTCCGCCGGTCCCGCGCCCCGGCGGTTCTCGCCGTCGGTCATCAGCACGATGCTGGCGAACCGGTCGCCCGGGTCGCCGATCAGGTCGTGCGCGCGGATCACGCTGTCGTAGACGGCGGTGTCGCCCCCGGCCGCCAGGCCCTCGACCGCCGTGCGCACGGAGGCCAGCGACGCCCGCGGCGCCGCCTCGTCCACGGTGAACGACAGGGGCGCGCCCGGCGCCTCGTTGAACGGCAGCAGGATCACCTCCTCGCGACCGCGGAAGCGGCACGACCGCCCCGACAGCGACTCGTCCACGCCGGTCAGCCCGGTCAGCGCCCGCTTGAGCTGCTCGATCCGCTCGCCCTCCATCGACCCCGACACGTCCAGCACGTACACCGTGCGCGCGGGTCGGCGCAGCCGGTCGGCGTAGGCGTCGAGCAGGGCCTCGATCACCGCCCGGTTGTCCGGGAACGGGATCTCCACGAGGGTGTCGGGCACGCCGTCCGGCGGCGGCACGCCGGGGACCGCCGGGCGCCGGGCGGTCCGCTCGGCGATGGCGCGCTGCGCCTCCGGGCCGCGCAGGTACTCGCCCAGCCGCCGGTGCGCGTCACGGGCCTCCGGGCTCGCGCCGGCCAGCACGGTGAGCGGGTAGTCGGCGCTGACCACGCCGTCCCGCGGGTACACCGGCACCAGGGGCTCGGCCAGCTTCCCGGACCGGTTGAGCGACAGCAGCGACGCCTCGTAGGTGATCAGGGCGTCGACCGGACCGCCGGGGTCCTCCCCGGTGGCGCGGCGGACGAACGCGTCGCCGAGCCAGTCCGAGGACCCGGCGGTGACGCGGTGCCCGGTGAACAGCCGCGAGAGCGCGTCGGAGACCCGTGCGATCGCGTCGAGGTCGAGCGCGCGCCCGCCGCCGTCGAGGGCGGTGGCCACCGCGACGAGCGCGGAGAACCCGGTGTTGGACGCCGCCGGGTCGGTCATCGCGAACGTGAGCGCGCCGCGGTCCACCGCCGCGGCGACGTCGGACCAGCGCACCGGCGCGCGGTCCCACCCCAGCTCGCGGGCGACCGGCTCGCGCAGGCCGAGCACCACGGGCGAGGTCATGACCTGGACCTCGGACCCCAGGCGCTCGCGGGCCTCGGGGATCGTGCGCAGGTACCGGGTGGAGGAGAACCACAGCGCGTCGTGCACGCCGTCGGCCTCGCCCTCGGCGACCTTCTGCGCGCCGTCGAGGCTGCCGGTGAACTCCAGCTCCACCTTCACCCCGGTGGCCCGCTCGGCGTCGTCCAGGACGGGCCGCAGGTCGGCCAGCTCGCTGCCGGCCAGGACGCGCAGCGTGGTGGGCGGCCCGGACGGCGCGGTCGACGTCGTCACGGGTTCGGGCGCCGTGGCGGTGCACCCGGTCAGGGCCGCGCCGGCGAGGACCGCGCCGGCCAGGGCCGCGGTCAGGGCGCGGGATCGGCGGCGGGTCACGGGCAGCCCCTCCCCGAGCGCTGGATCCCCGCCAGCTCGTCCAGCATGGTCTCCAGCACCTCGAACGACGGCGACTCGACCACGGAGGTCGGCGACCTGTCGGCGCCGACCGGCTGGGCGACCGGCGACTCGGGCCGGAAGCCGTGCTCGGCGGCCAGCCGCACCAGCTCCTGGTCGTCGCGCAGGACGCGGCCGACCTGCCCGCCGGTGTCGTCGAGCGGGATCAGGGTGTGCCGGGAGTAGACGGTGGGCCGCGGGTACAGCATCACCGCGTCCGGCGGCAGCACGGGCGCGGGCGACCTGGTGAGGAACTGGGCCTCGTAGACCAGCCCGATGGGCACCCGGCCGTAGCCCTTGGTCAGGTAGTCGTTGAACAGGTCCTGGCTGGTGCGCTGCTTGTCGCCCTGGCGGCCCACCAGCGCGCACAGGTCGGGCACCACCCGCCGCACCTCGTCGGCGGTCTGGACGACCGAGCCGTTGTTGGCCACGTGCGCGGCCAGGGACAGGAACATGATCGCCGAGCTGGAGTCCTGCGGGTCGGTGGTGCGCAGCTCCACCGCCTTGGGGAACCGGTACCGGTCCGGGCCCTCCAACTGGTCCCACTTCGTGCCCTCGCGGGCGAACCGCAGCAGCGTCGCGACGTCCACGACCCGGCTGCCGTCCGGTTCGGACTGGACCGCGCCGTTGCGCTGGAGGGTGTCCGCGATGCCGTTGAACGTGGCCACCACCATCGGCGAGGAGAACAGGGGGTAGCTGTCGCTCAGCCGGAACTCGGCGAGGATCTTCTGCGCGGTCGGCGTGCTGGAGGGGAACGCGAAGCCGTACCCGTGGTCCGGCTTGCGCAGCGCCACCGGCATCTCGCGCGACCCCAGGCTGTCCACGGTGATCCGCAGGCCCCGGCAGGCCAGCCGGTCCACCACGCGCGGGTCCTTGAAGAAGGACTCCTTCTCCGAGCCGATGACGCCGGTGACCGCCGTGGTGGAGCCGGCGCAGCCGCCCTCCGCCTCCGCGTCGCCGCGCACCCGGTCGGCCACCACCACGGCCACCACGGCGATGATCGCGACCCCCACCACGAGCGCCGCAACCCGGGCACCGGCCCGGTTCCGCGCCGGCGTCACGACCCCTCACCCCGCAGCCCCGCGTCGAGCAGCCGCAGGTCCGGCGGCGTCAGGGTGGCGGTCTCCACCAGCACCGCCGCGAGGTTCCGCTTGATCGCCTCGGGCGGCGCCGAGTCCGCGGTGATGCCCGGCACCCCCGCGGCGGCCAACCTCCGCCGCACCACGTCCACCACGTGTTCCGCCTTCCGCTCGGTCCACCGGCGCTCGCCGGGGACGTCGTTGAGCACGGCGCCGGTTTCCCGCCACGACAACGGGTGCGGGTCGTCGGCGCGCAACAGCACCTGCTGGAACAGGGCCACCAGGACCAGCCGCTCGCGGTCCGACAGCGGCCAGCCCAGGTCGCGGGTCCCGGTACCTGGCCGCACCGAGTCCTGCCCGCCGCCACCGGCGGCCACGAGCAGTTCCACCACGTGCAGCCGGGAACCCCGGATGTAGAGGGGCGTGTAGCCGGGCGCCAGCACGGTCTCGTGGCCGTGCAGCAGCAGCGGCCCGCCCGGGACGCGGATGGGCAGCCGGCCGCCGTTGCGCAGCAGCCACCGGTTCCCGGGCAGGAAGCGCACGGCGGCGTGCTCACGGCTCACGTGCGCGTCGCCGGAGCCCACCGTCACGTGCACGTCCGGGCTGTTGCGGCCCAGCAGCAGGTGGTTGTCCGCCTGCGGAGCCGCCGCGTACCCGCCGTCCTCGCCCAGCGCGAACAGCGTCCCCCTCGGCGCGGGCGCGCCGCCGAGCAGGGGTTGCCGCCGCAGCAGGCTGGGCGTCGCCGCGTCGAGGTAGTACCTGCGCTGGAGTGCCATGACCGCCGTCCGCTCCTGGGGTGCCACGATGCCGACGCTACGGGCGGGAGCTCGGGAACCCTCCCGGATCGACGTCGCGCGTGGGGTCGCCGGGCGCCGGTCCGGGGTCGGGCGCACCGTCGCCGTGCAGGGCGTACGCCAGCAGCGCCCCCGCGACGACCAGGGCGACCGCCGTCAACAGCGCCGTCACGCCGTCGAGCACGCCGGTCGCGGCGAGCAGCACGCCCAGCGCGCCGCCGCCCGCGCCGCCGAGGGCGGGCCCGCGCAGGGCCGGCCCGCCCCGCTCCCGCGCGGGCGGCCCGTCGGGCGCGGCGGGGGCCGGCCTGAGGGGCGCCGCCGGCTCCGCCTCCTGCGCGGCGCGCGGGGCGGAGGCGAGGGCGCCGGCGGCCTGG
>NZ_JBHWIE010000321.1:0-8245 GCF_042732085.1 Actinosynnema sp. NPDC059797 | reverse complement strand
TCCCAGGACATGTCGCCGGGGAACAGCCGGGAACGCAGGTAGGCCCACACCAGCGCCCGCAGGGCGGCGACCCGTTCGGGGTTCTCGTCGGAGGTCTCCGCGGCGTCGTAGCCGGAGATCCCGCCGAACAGGTGCTGTGCGCCCAGGAAGGTCAGCAGCGTCTTGTTCCCGCCGGGGCTGTGGGTGTAGGCGTCCCAGCGGTAGCTGAGCCGGGAGGAGAAGTTGGGGTTGAGGTCCTCGTCGCCGGCGACGACGAGCGCGGCGTCGGTCATCTGCCCGAAGTCGATGTGCTTCATCATCGGGTAGTGCTCCGCGGCCCACGGCGAGAAGTGCTCGTCGGCGACGCCCGGTCCTCCGATCACGACGCCGGCCTTGACCCGGGGGTCGGAGAGGTCCTTCTCCCGGGGGTCGTTCGGGTCGGCCACCTGAGAGCCCAGCAGCAGCGAGACCGTGTGGCCACCGGCCGAGTGCCCGACCGCGGCCACCTTCTCGGTGTCGACGCGGCCCGGCAGCCCCGGAACCGCGGCGAGGACCTCCTCCAGGTGGTCGAGGACGGTGTGCATGTCGACGGCGCGGTCACGCCAGAACAGCGGCGCGTCGGGCAGGTCCTGGTCGCGCAGCCCGAGCACCGTGGAGTCCAGGTGCGTCGGCTGGACGACGACGAACCCGTGAGCGGCCCAGAAATCCGCGACGGGGCCGTAGCCGCGCAGCGAGGAGATGAAGTTGGCCATGCCGTGCCCGTGCGAGAGCAGCATCACCGGCAGGTCGGTCCCGGTCACGGGGGCCGAGACCTTGATCTCCAGCGGCACGGGCCTGCCCGGCACGTCGAGCGTGACGGGGCTGTAAGTGAGGATCGGGGTGGGGTCGCTGACCGGGAAGCCGGCGGCGTCCGCGTAGGACGTGCTCATGGGTGTTCCTCTCGGGCCGTTCGTCCGTGAAGCCGTTGCTCGCCGGACTCGGTGGTGATCGACTTCGACCGCCCGACAAAAGATTGCCATGGGTGGCAACTTTGCACAAGGGGGCATTTTAACCTTGGAGTGCATGTATGCTGGGGCACGCACAGGCGGTGATCGACGGAGTGCGGGAGAGTGCGGTGACCAGTGACGGTCCGGGGCTTCGGGAACGGTCCAAAGCACGACGGCGGCGGCTGATCCTGCACACGGCCCTGCGCCTGTTCGCCGAACGCGGGTACGACCGGACCACGATCGCCGACATCGCCGAGGTGGCCGAGGTCGCGCCGCGGACCGTGACGGGCTACTTCCCGTCGAAGCTCGACTTCATCACCGAGTGGCCGGCGTCCATCGAGCAGCGGATCATCGCGCTGCACCAGGAGGATCCCGCCCTGGAGTTCATCGACCTGGTGGACAGGTGGTGGCACGACCTGCGCGACAACGTCGACCGGGAGGAGGCCGCGCTCACCCGCGCCATGGCCCTGGCCAACCCCGGCGTGGTCGCCATGGCGGAGGCCGAGGTCTCACGACGAACCCCCGGAACCGGCTTCCCCTTCGACGGAACCGATCGCGACGACCTGTTCGGAGCCGCGGGTCGAGCCGCGATCAGGGGCGTCAACCAGGTGTTCCTGCGCGGCGTCGCCGAGGGCCGCATGACCGACGAACTCCACGACGACCTGCTGCGCCTGATCCGCGCCATCGCCGACAGCACCAACGTCGGCCACGGCTCACTCAAGCTGGACCCCTAGCCCGCACCCGAGCCTGGTCAGGCGGCCGGGCAGGGGGCGCCGGGGCGGGTCAGGGTGACCCGGGCGTGGCCGACCACGAGGTCCACGCCGCTGAGCAGGCGGACGTGCGGGGCGTTGGCGGCAATGCCGGCGCCGCCCGCCAGGGGCCGCTGCTCGTTGACCACGACCGTGGCCACGAGCGGGATGGTGATGGTCAGGCCGACCGCGGGGGTGACCACCGGGGCGCCGTTGACCCGCAGGTTGACCAGCTCGACGTCACCGGTGGTGGTGACCGCGCCGGTGCCGTCCTCGTCGGCGGTGGCCTTGGCGCGGACCTCGTCGGCGGTGATCAGGCCGCCCAGCAGCGAGACCTGCGCGGTGCGGGCCCGCGCGGTGGCGGTGCGCTCGCCGTCGCCGTCGACCACGCCGCGGGCTTCGGTGTCGATGACCCCCAGCGAGCCGATCCCGGGCAGGCCCGCGCCGAGGAGCTGGTCCTGGTCCAGGCCCGGTTGGGTGGTGCAGGCCAGGTCGGACGGCGCGAGCGGGCCGACGCCGACGAGCGGGGCGGTCAACTCGCCGCCGTGGGCGTGGGCGTCGAACACCAGCTCCGGCGCGGTGAAGCGGACCGAGGCGCAGCCCGGCGCGTCGAGGCCGACGCGTGCGGTGACGTCGGTGGCGCAGGTCGTGTAGGTGCCGGCGTGGGCGGCGGTGACCGTGACGGTGATCGTGCACGAGACCTGGCCGGTGGCGGTCTGCCCGACCTCGACGGGGGACGGGCTGTAGCCGACGTCCAGTTGCGGGGTGACGTCCAGGACGCGGACGTTGTCGAACGCGGCGTCGTTGCCGGTGCCGCTGCCCTGGGCGTTGAGCAGCCGCACCCCGACCGAGGAGCCGCCGAACAGCACGGGCCGGTCGCTGGTGTAGGTGCCCACGGCGGTGCCGTTGACGACGGTCGAGGGGTTGGCGCAGGGCTCGATCGGGGTGGTGGAGGTGGGAATGGCCGTCGCGCCGTCGAGGAGGTGGAACTCGAACAGCGCGTGGTTGGCGGAGCAGTTCTGCTCGGCCGCGTCGACCGAGAAGGTCAGGAACCGGTCGGGCGCGGGCAGCGGGACGGGCTGCTCGGTGCGCAGCTGCACCTTGCCCGCACCGGGGTTGCCCGCGCTGCACCCGCTGCCGGGCGGGGGCGAGGCCGGCTGTTGCGGTGAGGCCGGCCAACCGTTGCACGCGGTCAGCCAGGCCGGGTCGGCGTCGTAGGTCTGGCCGATCGGTGGCGCGCCGGTGTAGTCGCTGAGGCGGCGGACCGCGCCGGTGCCCGCGGCCGGGGCCCGGACGGGTGTCGAGGCGGGTTCGACCTATCCTCTGCGGCGAGTGCCGATCGACGAGTGCGAGGCCATCGCGTGATCACGGACGTCCTGCTCGACCACCCGTGGCTGTCCCCTGCCGCCCTAGTGCTGCTCGTCGTCCTCGGTCCGCTCGTGGGCAGCCGGCTGGTCGCCCGGCCCGCCGTCACCCGGGCGCTGCTCGGCCTGTCGCTCCTGCCGGTCGCCGTGACCACGCTCGTCCCCGTGGATCGGGAGCTGTACGAGGTGTGCGTGGTGCAGTGGGCGTTGCCCACGCCGTCCCGCGTGGAGTTGATGGCGAACGTCGTGCTGTTCGTCGCGCCGGCGCTCCTCCTCGCCGTGGCCACCCGGCGCCCCGCGCTCGCCGGGGCGGCGGGCGCCGCGCTGTCGGCCGGCGTCGAGTTCGCCCAGGCGCTCGTGCCCGCCATCGGCCGCTCCTGCGACACGGCCGACTGGGGGAACAACACCCTCGGCGCCGCCATCGGCGCGGCACTGGGCTGGGGCGCGCTGCTCTTGGCCCGGCAGTCCCGATCGCGGCGTGGTCAGCCGGCCCCTCCGTCGAGCATCCCCGGTCCGAAGACCTCGTAGCGGACGCGGTCGGCGGGCAGGCCGCGGCGCAGCAGCCCGGCGCGGACGTCGCGCATGAACGGCACCGGCCCGCACAGGTAGGCGGTCGTGTCCGCGGTCAGCGGGATGGCGTCCACGTCGACGAGGCCCCGGCGCCCGCCGTCGCCCGTCTCGTACCAGGTGAGCTGCTCGACGTCGGCGAGGCCGGCGGCGGCCTGGTGGACCTCGGCGCGCAGCGCGTGCCGGTCGGCGGAGCGCTCGGCGTGCACGAGCACCACCCGCCGGGTGGGCTGGGTGCGGGCCAGGTGGTCCAGCATCGAGGCCGCCGGCGTGATGCCGATGCCCGCGCTGACCAGCAGCACCGGACCGGTGCCCGGCTCCAGGGTGTTCTCCCCGGCGGGCGGGCCGAGCAGCAGGGTGTCGTCGGCGTGCACGTGGTCGTGCAGGTGGTTCGAGACCGCGCCGTCGGGCGTGCCGCCGGCGCCGCGCACCCGGCGCACGGTGATCCGCAGCGAGCCCCGGCCCGGCCCCTGGGACAGCGAGTACTGGCGCGGCTGGCGGCGGCCGTCGGGCAGCTCGACCGCGACCGAGACGTACTGGCCGGGCGCGAAGTCCGGCACCTCGCCGCCGTCGTCGGGCACGAGCGTGAACGACACCGCGTCCACGGCCTCCTCCTGCCGCTTGGCCACCCGCCACCGCCGCCACACCGTCGCCGGGTCGATCCCGCCGCGCTGGTACAGCCGCGCCTCGGCGGCGATGAGCCGGCACGCCAGCAGCCAGTACACCTCGTCCCAGGCGGCGGCGACCTCCGGCGTGACCGCGTCGCCCAGGACCTCGCCCACAGCGGCCATGAGGTGCCTGCCGACGACCGGGTACTGCTCGGCCCGGATGCCCAGCGACACGTGCTTGTGCGCGATGCGCTCGGCGATCGGGTCGAACGAACCGGCGTCGGCGTCGAGCAGGTGACCGGCGAAGGCGACCACGGCGGACGCCAGGGCGACCCGCTGCTGCCCACCGGCCTGGTTGCCCTGGTTGAACAGGTCGAGCAGCTCGGGGTGCGCGGCGAACATCGCGGGGTAGAACTCGCCGGTGATCTCGACGGCGTGGTCGCGCACGACCGGCAGCGTCGCGCGCACCACCTCTGCTGAGGCAGCGGACAGCACGGTGTGGTCCTCCTGGGTCGTCGGAGTGGTCGGGCAGGGCCGGGGGACGAGGCCCCGGGCACCAGGTCCGCTCGATCCGGTCACGACGACCACGATGCGCCACGCGCACCGCCGGGCAGCAGAGAGGAACGTCCGGCCCGCGCGGGACCTTGGCCCCTGTCGCCGCGGGCGAGAGGTTCCCGTGGGCCGCTCCGGGCGACCGGGGCATCGACCGCGGCGGCATGATGGCCCGGTGGACGTCAACGAGGTGCTGTTGCCGGGTGTGGGGTTGCGCTACGAGTTCACCAACGCCGACGGTGAGCGGATCGGGGTGATCGCCCGTCGTGAGGGCGGGTTCGAGCTGGTGTCCTACCCGCCGGAGGACCCCGACGAGGGCAGGCCGCTGTTCCGGCTGACCCGGGAGGAGGCGGACGCGGTGGCCGAGATCCTGGGCGCCCCGCGCATCGTCGAGCGGTTCGCCGACCTGTCGCGGGAAGTGCCGGGGCTGCTGTCGGACCGGGTCGACGTGCCCGCCGGGTCCCCGCACGCCGACCAGCCGCTGGGCACGATGCGGGCCCGCACGCGCACCGGCGTGTCGGTGGTGGCGGTCGTGCGCGGTGAGGAGGTCATCGCCGCCCCGATGCCGGCGGAGGTCATCCGCCCGGGTGACGTGCTGGTGGTGATCGGCACGGCCGAGGGCATCGCGGCCGTGCGCCGCATCGTCGAGGGCTGAACCGGGCGTGCACACCTCGTTGGCCCTGCTGCTGGAGCTGGGCCTGATCCTGGTCGTGCTCAGCGCGTTGGGCACGGCGGCCCGCCGGTTCGGCCTGCCGGCCGTCCCGCTCTACCTGCTCGCGGGTCTCGCGCTGGGCGAGGGCGGGGTGGCGCCGGTGCCCACGGCCGGCGAGTTCGTCGAGGCCGGGGCCTCGATCGGCGTGGTGCTGCTGCTGCTCACCCTGGGCCTGGAGTTCTCCACCGCCGAGTTCACCCACAGCCTGCGGCGCCACGTCCCCTCCGCCGGGGTGGACCTGGTGCTGGGCGCCGGGCCCGGCGCGGTCGCCGGGTGGCTGCTGGGCCTGGACGCCGTCGGGGTGCTCGCGCTGGCCGGGGCGACCTGGGTGTCCTCCTCGGGCATCATCGCCCGCCTGCTGGGCGACCTGCGCCGGCTGGGCAACCGCGAGACCCCCGCCGTGCTGGCCGTGCTGGTCATGGAGGACTTCGCCATGGCCGTCTACCTGCCCGTGCTGGCCGTCCTCGTCGCGGGCGGGACGTGGTGGCAGGCTGTGCTGGGCGTGCTGGTCGCCGTGACCGCTGTCGCCGCCGCGTTCCTGGTGGCCCACCGGTTCGGCAGGCACGTCAACCGCTGGCTGGCCCACCCCGACGCCGAGCAGCTCATGCTCCGCGTGCTGGGCACCACCCTCGTGGTCGCCGCCCTGGCCGAGTACCTCAACGTCTCCGCCGCCGTCGGGGCGTTCCTGGTCGGCCTCACCCTCACCGGCGAGGCCGCCGAGCGCACCCGCCGGGTGCTCGGCCCGCTGCGCGACCTGTTCGCCGCCGCGTTCTTCCTGGCCATCGGCCTGTCGGTCAGCCTCGCCGACCTGCTGCCCAGCCTGCCCGCCGCGCTCGCGCTGGCCGTCGCGGGCGCGGCGGGCAAGGTCGCCACCGGCTGGTACACGGCCCGGCGCGACGGGGCCGCCCGGCGCGGCCGGCTGCGCGCCGGCACCGCCCTGATCGCCCGCGGCGAGTTCTCCGTCGTCATCGTCGGCCTCGCCGGCGCCGCCCACCCCGACCTCGGGCCCCTGGTCACCGCCTACGTGCTCGTCCTGGCCACCACCGGACCGCTGATCACCCGTTGGACCGGCGGCCCGACGAGGAAACCCGCCCCGTCCAGGTAGGCGCGCACGCGGGTCCGGGGCACCGGTCAGGCCGGTGGCCGCAGCGGGAAGCCCAGACCGCGACCGGCCTCGGCGAGTTCGTCGCGGACCCGCGGGTGGGCGACGTGGTCGATGATCTGCTGCGCCTGCTCGCCGGCGTCGTGACCCCAGATGGCGGCGGTGCCCTGCTCGCTGACCAGGTAGCTGTGCTGGAAGGAGGTGACCGGGCCGGTCAGGCGGGGCACCACCGTGGACACGTCGGCCTTGGGGTGCCAGGAGGGCAGGGCCACGATCGCCCGGCCACCCGGCGAGTGCAGTGCCCCGACCACGAAGTCGGTCTGCCCGCCGAACCCGGAGTAGATGACGCCGTGCACGCGGCTGGCGTTGGCCTGGGCGTACAGGTCGACCTGCAACGCGCTGTTGATCGAGACCAGGCGCGGCCTGCGGGCGATCAACCCGGGGTCGTTGGTCTTCTCGGTGCGCAGCAGCCGGACCCGGGGGTTGCGGTCCACCCAGTCGTACAGCTCCGGGCTGCCGAACACGAACGAGGCGGTCACGGGGGTGTCCGGGTCGAGCGCGCCCGCCCGCTCCAGGGCCGGCACGCCGTCGCTGAACATCTCCGACCACACCGCCAGGCCGCGCCGCCCGGTCAGCGCCGCGAGCACCGCGTCCGGCACCGCGCCGATGCCCATCTGCAGCGTCGCGCCCTCCGGGACGAGCGCCGCCACCCGGTCGGCGATCGCGCGGGACACCTCCCCGATCTCGCGGGGCGCCGGCGAGGTCAGCGGCTCGTCGACCTCGATCGCGTAGTCCACCTCGTCGCAGGGCAGCACCCCGTCACCGTGCGTGTAGGGCATCCGGGGGTTCAGCTGGGCGATCACCAGGCCGCCCCGGGCGCGGACCGCCTCGATCGCGGCGGGCAGGACGTTGACCTCCGTGCCCAGCGACACGCACCCGTCCACCGGGGTGGAGGTGTGCACCAGCACGACGTCCGGCGGCAACGACTGCCGCAGCAGGTGCGGCACCAGCGACAGCCGGGAGGGGAAGTACCGCAGCATCCGCTTGCCGCGCATCCCCGGCCCGACGAACGGCGTCTCCAGCACCACGCCGTCGCGGTCCGGGACGCCCTCCTGGGCGTTCAGCGCGAACAGGCGGTACTCGGCCACCGCCTCGTCCAGCACGCCCAACGCGTGGCGCGGGGTGGCGTGGTTCCCGCTGACCACCACCCGGGGACGGCCTGCGAGGCCGGACAGCACGGCGGCCAACTGGGACTCGGACAGAACGCGCATGGAACGGATCACCCGACTGGTTCGGAGGTGCGGTGGTGTCGGACGCGGTCGGTCTGGCGATGTCGGCCGCGGGTGTGCGGCCCGGTGGGTACCCGGAGAGCCCTGGGACAACCCCGTGCCCACCCGGTCGTCACGTGGCCGGGTGGTGGGAGGCGGAGAGGTGGTCATGACATCCGCCGACTGGTCGCTGCTCGTGATCACCCCGGGTAGGTGTGCCCCGGGCGGAGGACTTCGTGCGGGTTCGCCGCCGACGCGTCGGAACGGGCGGGTTCCCGACCCGCCCGCCCCTCCGTGCGCCTGCGGTGTGGTTCATCGAAGCCAGGTGTGGTCGCGGACGATCGGCAGCCGGGCCCAC
>NZ_JBHWIE010000320.1:0-8257 GCF_042732085.1 Actinosynnema sp. NPDC059797 | reverse complement strand
GTAGTACTCGAACGCCACCACGTCCTGGTCGCCGCCGGCGCCGAAGGTGAACTCGCCCGGGACGCCCTGGCCGCCGGAGCCGGGAGGGGCGCCGTTCTCCGGGTACACCTCGGAGGTGACCGACGGCGCAGTGGCCGGCGGCGTGAGGTCGGCCGTGAACAGGCACGGCTCGGACCACGCGGAGGTCGCGGAGCCGTCCTCGCCGCGGGCGGCGAAGGCGTAGGCGCCGCCGTCCCGGACCATGCCCGCCGGGAACCAGCCCTGGAGCCGGCCGGACCCGCCCCAGCTCGCCACCTCGACCCGCTGGTCCGGCGCGTCCACCGGCCAGAACGCGAGCCGACCGTCCAAGCCGTACAGACCGTCCGGGTCGCTCACCGCGGCCGACACCATCGGCCGGTCCGCGGCCAGGAACAGCGGCTCACCGGTGCACACCAGGTGCTCCAGCCTCAGGTCGGTCGGCGTGCCGGGCGGGGTGTTGAAGGTGGTGTTGAGCACCGCGTGCCCGTCGTGGGTGCGGCCGCGGGCCACGTCGCCCTGGAACTCCTCGGAGACGCGCAGCACGACGGTGAGCGAGGTGCGCCCCTCGGCGACGGCCCGCTCGACCACGTCGAGGACGTCCCAGTTCAGCCACGGGGTCGTGCACCCCTCCGCCGGCACGGGACCGGCCACCCGCACCACCTCGCGCGGCTGGGCGGCCCAGGTGATCCGGTCCGAGGGCTCGACGACCCACAGCTCGGTCGCGCGCGCCTGGGCGCAGTCGTTCGCGGCCAGCTCCGGCGTGCGGATCGCCGCGGTGAACAGGTCGGTGCCGGCGAGCCGGGTGAGGTCGAACGTGAAGTAGGTCTTGCCGAGGTGGTGCTTGCCCCCGCCGTCCCGCCAGGCGCCGACGCGGGCGTCACCGGTGGTGAACGCCTCGTGCGGCGAGCGGGAGTCGGTGGTGATCCGCTGCGTCGACGTGAGCGAGGCGCGGTTGGGGTTCTGCGCTGCGGCGGCGGTGCCGGGCACCACCACCAGGCCGCCGATCAGCGCGGCCACGAGCACCCCGGCACGCGCGACGCGCCAGGGTCTTCCGGACGATCCCACTGTTCCCCCTCGGAGCGCGGAGCCGGGCGTCCTGCCCGGTCTGGTGCCGAGATCGTCGCAGGTGGGACCGCGTTCCGCCCGGGTTTTCCCCGGAACCGGAGGAGATCACCCCGCGGCGAGACGACCGGAGCCCCGGCCGACCACCCGCCGCCGCCGCCACGAGGCCGGGTCGCCGGGGTCGGTGGCGGCCCCCTCGCACAGCACGTAGTGGCGCGGCGCCATCGCGGTCGGGTGGGCGGACAGGCGGGACAGGCACCGGGCGTGCGCCTCCTCCGGCGTGCGGACCGCCTCGGTGGCCTCGACGTAGGCGACCAGCGACCGGCCGTCGTCCTCGCCGAAGACCCGGGCGCGCGTCGGGCCGAAGGCGTCGTCGAGCAGCTGTTGCGCCTCCGCGAGCCCGACCCAGCAGGAGTCGAGGAACAGCCAGCCCTCGCCGCGCGCCACGGGTGGCAGGTCGATGACGGCGCTCATCGCGGGCCCGTCCAGGTCGTGGTCGGCGGCGGCCACCAGGAGGCGTTCCACCGCGAGCAGCACCGCCTCGACCTCGGCCCGCCCGATGCGGTCGGCGTCCCCGGTCCAGCCGTCCAGCACGAGCACCTCGTCGATCCGCCAGATGTCGAAGCGCAGCGGGGCGGGCGTGGCCTCCATGCTGCGCCAGGTGAACTCGGTCGGCGGCGCGGTGGCGGGACCGGCGTCGCGCGCCGCGCGGGAGCGGAAGTAGTTGGCGGCGTTGTTGAAGATCGGGGGGAAGTAGTTGAACGCGACCCCGCGCTCGTGCTCGACGCGTTCCGCGATGGCGTGGAGGTCGTAGGCGTTGTAGAGCGCGTTCATCGAGGCCCGCACCATGCCCGCGCGCACCCGCTCCCCCAGCTCGTCGAACGTCGCCCGCAGGCAGTCGACCTCGACGAGGTTGGAGATGGCGAGCGTGCCGACGTAGTCGGTCAGCCTGCGGTCGAAGAACCGGTTGTTGGACAACGCGCAGAAGATGTGGGTCGAGTAGCCGGTCCGCTCCGACAGCACGGCCAGGACCGCCGCCAGGACGATGTTGGACCGGTCCAGCGACGTGCGCGCCTCGATCCGGTCCAGGGCCGCCGCGCCGGCGTGCGACACCATCTCGGCCGCGCAGGACTCCCCCGCACCCGATCCCCCCGCACCCGATCCCCCGGGACCCGATCCCCCGGGACCCGATCCCCCGGGACCCCGGGTCGACGGGCACGCCAGCGGGTTGGGCGGCATCCGGCGGATCCGGTCCTCCCAGTAGCGCAGGGAGGCTTCGGCGCGCCTGCGCATCGACGGGCGCCGCTCGGCCTCCGCCTGGTCGACCGGCTGGTGCCGCGGCGCGCCGACGACGCGGGCGGCCGGGTCGGCGAGCATCTCCTCGACCTCCCGGCCGAGCACCACCATCGCCTTGTGGTCCGCCGCCAGGTGCGAGCACCGCAGGACGCCCGCGAGCACCTCGCCGCCCGCGACCGCGACCGCGGCGCTCACCGGCAGGTCCGTCGCCGGGTCGTACGGCAGCGCGGCCACCGCGTCGTCCAGGACCCGGTCCAGGGCGGCCGGGTCGGTGTCGTCGACCGCCAGGACGTGCAGGGGCAGCTCGCCCGAGGCGACGACCCGCTGGCGGTGGTCGGGCAGGTAGTGGGTCCGCAGCCCCTCGTGCCGGGTCAGCAGCACGGACAGCGCCTCGGCGAAGTCGGCCACGCCGACACCGGGCCCCGGCCGCACGCGCCGGAACTGCATGCCGTAGGCGACGGTGGACGAGCGGCTGAGCCACTTGTGGATGTTGAGCTGACCCAGGGTCATCGGACCCTCCACCGCGCGTAACCCGACAAAACGAACCGGCGCGGTTTCCGCCAACTTCAGGACGGTCACTGATCCTCCTCGTGCCCGACGGTTCCGGGAACCGGTCAGGGCCGGCAGAACGTATATCCACGCCCCTGTTCGCACACAGGCACCGATCGGGCCAACCGCGTTGACCCGTTCACCGACCCGTACGAAGCCGATGCCGGAACTGGAGGTGTCACCGCAGCTCAGAGGGGCTGTCCAGTCGGAGCTGGTAATTTTATGCCAACGTCGGACCGTTGTCAGCGTCACGGCCCGGTGATTCTCTTCGCAGGGCGGTCAACGCCTCCGGGAAACCCCCGGCGATCAGGTCCGAAATGTTTCGGGAGCGCTCCCAGAACGAGACCCCGAATGGGCCGATTCCACCACCAACCGGCTTGCGGAGAACGCTGTCCGCGCGAGCCGGTTCATCGTTCACGTCTTGATTCGCGTTTTTCGGCCGGCCGGAAAGGGGTGCGGGCATGGTGGCCGCAGGACTCACGATCGGGGCCATGACGGCGTTCGCGCCGGAGCGCGTGTCCTCGATCGACGAGGTCGCGCCCCGGCTGCGGTTGAGCCGGCCCAAGGTCAAGCTCTTCCAACGCGTGCACGGGCTCGACCGCCTGCGCCTCGACCCGGACCTGTCCGTGCTGGACCTCGTCGCGACACCGGCGGCCCGCCTGGTCGCGGGGCTCGCCGACCCGGACCGGGTCCGTTACCTGGTCTACGCGCACACCATCCAGGACGTCGCGCCCGCCGGGTTCGACATCGCGAGCGCGCTGGCCGCCCGGCTGGGGCTGCGCCGGGCCAACGCGTTCGCGCTGACCCAGCAGAACTGCGCCGGCGGCCTGGCCGCCCTGGACACCTGCGGCGAGCTGCTGGCCGCGGCCGGCGACCCGGACGCGCTCGCGCTCGTGGTCACCGGGGAGAAGGCGTTCTCGCCGATGGCGCAGCTGATCGAGAACACCACGATCATGGGCGAGGCGTCGGCGGCCTGCCTGGTCGGCCTCTCCGGGCCCGGCGACCGCGTCCTGTCCTACGCCTCGCGCACCGACGGCCGGTACGCGGACGGCATCCGGCTCGACGCCGAGGGCGTCCAGGAGTTCGGGGCCGGGTACGCGGGCCGGCTGGCCGACACCGCGCGGGCGGCGCTGGCCGCGGCCGGCCTCACCCTCGACGACGTCGAGCTGGTCGTGCCCCACAACGTGAACACCTCGTCGTGGAAGAAGGTCGTCGAGCTGCTCGGGGTGGACCCGGCCGCCGTGTTCCTCGACAACGTGGCCGAGTTCGGCCACTGCTACTGCTCCGACCCCTTCCTGAACTTCTGCCGGCTCCGCGACCTCGGCAGGCTGACGGCCGGGGGCCACTACCTGTTCACCGCCGTCGGGCTCGGCGCGACGTACGCCGCCATGGTCCTCCGCCACGAAGGGTGACTCCACGATGCCTACCGGATACCTGCGCGCCCTGAAGCGGGCGGTCACCGGCGACCCGGCGACACCGCTGGTCCTCCTCTGCAACTTCGAGGTGGAGCAGCGCTGGGCGACCGGCTTCCCCGGCCTGCCCGCGCCCGCGTTCTCGCTCACCGGCCCGCTCATCACGCGCATGGAGGAGCTGGGCGCGCTGCTGGCGGGCCCCGACGACCACCTGGTCACCCAGCACCCGCTGGACCCCGGCTACGTCGACTACGCCCGGTCGCTCGGGCTGGAGCTGCCGACGGTCCTCGTGGCCGACGGGCCGCCCGCCGACTCGACGGCCGCGCGGGCGGCCGGCTCACCGGACGTCGTCGCCCGGCTGCGCGACCTCGCCGCGCGGGGCGCGCACCTCGTGCCGATGGGCCTGTCCGAGGACGAGGCGACCCTGGCCGAGCTGAGCGGGCTGCCGGTGGCGGCGCCAGACCTGGACACCGTCGTCGCGGTCAACAGCAAGATCTACAGCCGCCGCCTGGTCGAGGACACCGGCCTGCGGGCCGTCCCCGGCTGGTGCTGCGAGACGGTGGACGAGTTCGCCGAGCTGATGGCCGAGGTCGGGCCCGGGTGCTCGCCGGGCTCCGCGCTGGTCGTCAAGGACGCCTACGGCGTCTCCGGCAAGGGGCTGGTGGTGCTGGACGACCCGGCCAAGGCGCGCCGCGTGGTCCGGGCGGCCACCGCGCGGGCCCGGCGCCGCGACGACCCGCGGCTGCACGTTGTCGTCGAGACCTGGCTGCCCAAGCGGGCGGACCTGAACTACCAGCTCACCGTGGACGCCGGCGGCGACGTGCGGCTGGACTTCGTCAAGGAGGCGCTGACCCGCAACGGCGTCCACCTCGGGCACATCAGCCCCGCCGAGCTGGACGACCGGCAGCACGCCGAGGTCCGCCACGCGGCCGCCGTCATCGGCAAGGCGCTGCACGCCGACGGCTTCACCGGCGTGGTCGGC
The DNA here is from genome assembly GCF_042732085.1 of Actinosynnema sp. NPDC059797. Taxonomy (NCBI): domain Bacteria; kingdom Bacillati; phylum Actinomycetota; class Actinomycetes; order Pseudonocardiales; family Pseudonocardiaceae; genus Actinosynnema; species Actinosynnema sp. NPDC059797. Next base: position 2,938 of record NZ_JBHWIE010000320.1, on the reverse strand, counting down.
GTGGACGCGGTGGTCGGCGCGGACGGCGCGGTGTACCCGGTGCTGGAGATCAACGCCCGGTTCAACATGTCCACCTACCAGGGCGGCGTGCTGGAAGCGCTGGCCGGCGGCCTGCCCGCCTCCCTCGCCGGGCAGCACTCGGTGCGGCTGACCGCGCCGGTCGCGTTCGCCGACGTGCTCGCCGCGCTGGGACCGCTGGCCACGATCGACCCCGTCGCGGGCGGCGTCGTCGTCACCTGCTTCGGCACGGTCAACGCGATGGCGGGCGAGCGGCCCGGCGAGCCGTTCGAGGGCCGCCTCTACTTCATCGCCCTCGGTCCCGACCGCGCGGCGGTGACCGGGCTGGCCGACGCCACCAGGACCGCGCTCGACACCCACATCGGAGTTGCGCGATGACCGAGCTGCACGTGCAGGGCCTACCCGTGTCGGCGATCGCCGAGGAGTTCGGGACCCCGCTCTACCTCTACGACGCCGAGGTGCTGGCCTCGACCTACCGGAACCTGCGGGAGCGGCTGCACCCCGCGCTGGACGTCTACTTCTCGCTCAAGGCCAACCCCAACGTCAGCGTCTGCGCCGAGCTGGTGCGGCTGGGCGCGGGCGCGGAGGTGTCCTCGGGCATCGAGCTGGGCACCGCGGCGCTGGCCGGCGCCCGCCCGGAGCACACCATCTTCCTCGGCCCCGGCAAGAGCGACGAGGAGCTGCGGGCGTGCGTCCGCGCCGGCCTCCGGGCGATCGTCGTCGAGTCGGCCAACGAGCTGCGCCGGCTGGACGCGGTCGTGGCCGGGCTGGGCGCGGGACCGGTCGACGTGCTGCTGCGCGTCAACCCGTCCTTCTCCACCAAGGGTTCCGGCCTGTCGATGGGCGGCAAGCCCCGGCAGTTCGGCATCGACCAGGAGGACGTGCCCGCGGCGGTGGCGCTGGCGGGCACCCTGCCGGGGCTGCGGGTGACCGGGTTGCACGCCTACATGGGCACCCGCTTCCTCGACGCGGCCGACGTCGTGCACAACACCCGGGGCATCCTGCGGATGGCCGCCGAGCTGCACGCCGGCTGCGGCGTCGAGCTGGGCACCGTCGACATCGGCGGCGGCCTCGGCGTCGCCTACTTCGACAACGAGGCGGACCTCGACCTCGACGCGCTCGCCGCCGGCGTGAACGAGGCCGTCGACGAGTTCCGGGCCGGGCACCCGACCACCCGGCTGATCATGGAGCTGGGCCGCTACCTGGTCGCGTTCGCCGGCCGGTACGTGGTGCGGGTCCTGGACGTCAAGCAGTCGCGGGGCGAGACCTTCGTCATCGCGGACGGCGGCACCAACCACCACATGGCCGCGGTCGGCATCGGCAGCTTCGTCAAGCGCAACTTCCCGATCCGCTCGCTGACCCGGTTCGACGAGCCCGCCACCGAGCCGTGCACCGTCACCGGCCCGCTGTGCACGCCGAACGACGTCGTGGGCAAGAAGGTGCCGCTGGCCCCGGTGGCGGTCGGCGACCTGCTCGGCGTCGAGCGCTCCGGCGCGTACGGGCCGACCGCGTCGCCCGTGCAGTTCCTCAGCCACGGCTACCCGGCGGAGGTCGTGGTGCGCGAGGGGGCGGCGCACCTGGTGCGCCGCCGCGACACCGCCGACGACCTCCTCGGCAAGCAGATCCTGCTCCCGGCGCCGAGCCGCAACCGAAAAGGAGAAACCGTGAACCGCGACGAGACCATCGAGGCAGTGCAGGCCGCCCTGGCGGACGTGCTCCAGCGCGAGCTGCCCGCGATCGACGAGAACACCCGGCTGTTCGAGGACCTGCACCTGGACTCCACCTCCGTGCTGGAGCTGCTGATGGCGCTGGAGGACTCGGTCGGCATCGAGGTGGACCCGGAGGCCCTCCAGCCGGAGCACTTCAAGACCATCGGCTCGCTGGCGGACTACGCGCTCGACCAGGCCGGCGAACCGATCCGCGGCTAGCCGACCGGCCGAGAGGAGCGAGCCGTGGCGCTGGCGCTGGCGAGTGCGGCCGGGGTGCGGAAGTCGGACACCAACCCGTGCCCGTTCGACGAGCAGATGCTGGAGTACTACCGGGACCTGCTGGCCCAGTTCGACGTGCCCTACGAGGAGGGGCGGCTGCGGGACGGCCCGAACGTCAGCCACACCGAGCTGGCCGACGCCCTGCTCGCCGCACCGGGGTTCGAGGTCGGCGCGCCCGACCTGGTCCTGCTCACCTACGCCGTGCCGGACCTGCACCCGCTGCGGGTGGTCTCCGCCTACGTCAACGACAAGCTGGGCGGCGGCGCGCACAGCATGGCGCTGACCGAGCAGGGGCTCCGGTCGCCCTACACCGCGCTGGAGGTGGCGGACGCGTTCCACCGCTCCGGGCGCTGCGACAACGCGCTGCTGCTGGTGCTGGAGCAGACCTCGTTGCCGTACCACGACCCGCTCGTGCACGGCACGCCGCTGTCGGAGACGGCCGCGGCCCTGGTGCTCCGGGCCGGGCCCGGTCCGGTGGCCGGTCCGACCTGGACCGGCACACCGGACGGGCTGACCGCGCTGCTCGACGCCGAGGACCCGGGGACCGTCGTGGTCGCCGGGCCGTGGGTGGCGACGGGGCGGACGTCCCGCGTGGTCCGCTGCGACCGCGGCACCTACTGCACGAGCGTGTGGCTCACCCTCGCCGAGAAGCAGGACCTCTGGCGGGACAACACCTCCGGGATCCTGCTCTGCGACGTCGACCCGCGCACGGGCCTGGCGCACGCGGTGCGGCTGGATCCCACCCGAACCGCGAGCGAGGCACGACCATGACCGCAGTGGCACCACCCCGGACGACCACGAACCCCACCGACTACGCCACCGACCTCGACGCCGCCCACGAGGCCGCCGCACCGAACGCGGTGCTGGTCGGGCCGGGCGGGTACGCCTACGCCACCCCGGAACGGCTGGCCGGCGACCCGCTGTGGCTGTCC
>NZ_JBHWIE010000319.1:0-8267 GCF_042732085.1 Actinosynnema sp. NPDC059797 | reverse complement strand
CCTGGACGCAGTCCTCGGCCAGGTCCAGGTCGCGGGTGACGCGCACCGTCGCGGCGAGCACGGCGGCCCACTGGCGGCGGTGCGCGTCGGCGACCGCGCGTTCGACGTCGCTCACGCGTCCAGCAGCGGCCGGACCTCCACGGCCCCCGCCATGATCGGCAGCAACCGGGCCACCTCGACGGCCTGGTCGAGGTCGACGGCCTCCACCACGAAGAACCCGGCGATGACCTCCTTGCTCTCCAGGAACGGCCCGTCGGTCACCAGGCCGCCCTTGCGCACCGTGCGGGTGCGCGAGCTGGGTTGCAGGGCCTGCTCGTGGACGACCCGCACGCCCATGGCGGCGATCCGCTCGCCCGCCCGGATGTTGGCCTCCATGACCTCGGGCGGGATGTCGGCGACCCCGCCGGGGGTCTCCTGCTCGTAGATCAGGATCGCGTACTGCGGCATGCCGCGTTCTCCCGTTCCGGTCACCAGTTCCCCGTTTCCGGGCCCATCGCACCGTATTCGAGGCCGCCCGCCCGCGCGTAGGTGGTGACCACGGCGTCGCCCACGACCGCCGTGCGGACCGGTCGCAGGGCGCCGGGGGCGGTTCCGGCCCCGAACAGGCGCTTGCCCGAGCCGACCAGGACCGGCAGCACGACCAGGTGGAACTCGTCGACCAGGTCGTGGGCGAGGAGGGTCTGCACGAGGTCGCCGCTGCCGTGCACCTGGACCTCGCCGTCCCCGTCGCGCTTGAGCGCGGCCACCGCGCCGGCGACGTCGCCGGCGAGCAGCGCCGAGTTCCGCCACGTCACCTCGGTCAACGTCCGGGACGCGACGTGCTTGGGCACGGCGTTCAGCTTCGCGGCGATCGGGTCGTCCTCCGCGGCGAGCGGCCAGCTCGCCGCGAAGATCTCGTAGGTCCGGCGGCCGAGCAGCAGCGCGTCCGCCCCGGCGGTCAGCTCCGCCACCGCCCCGACGACCTCCGGGCCGAGGTGCGGGACGGCCCAACCGCCGTGGGCGAACCCGCCGTCGCGGTCCTCGTCCGGGCCGCCCGGCGCCTGCACCACCCCGTCCACCGACACGAACGACGTCACCAGCAGTGTGCGCATGTCTCCTCCTCCGCGGGCACCGGTCGCGGCGCCCGTCCACCCACTCGGCGAATGAGACGGCGTGAAATCGACACCTCGATCGTCGGATTGACGTCCGACGGGCTTTGCTGCTGAATCATGTGTGGTTCCGTTCGAACATGGAGGTTCGTGGATGCCGCGCCTGAGTGTTCTCGTGGCAGTTGTGTTGGGTTTGTCCGGGACGGTGGTGGCGCCGACGGGGGTGGCGGGCGCCTCGCCACCCGGCGGCGACCTCTACGCGTACCTGGAGGACCCGCGGAAGGTCGCCGAGGGCCAGGAGGCGCCGCACGCGTTCCTGCGCCCCCACGCCGACACCGCGGCGGCGGTCCGCGGCGACGAGCGCGGCCCGTACAGCCTCGCCCTGGACGGGGAGTGGCGGATCGCCATGGCCGACCGGCCGGAGGAGGTGCCCGCGAACTTCCACGCCGACGGCTACGACACGTCGGGCTGGCGGCGGGTCACCGTGCCGCACACCTGGCAGACCGACGGCCTCGACCACCCGATCTTCCGCAACATCGCCACCGAGGTCCAGCCGGACGACCCGCCGCGGGTGCCGCGCGACGTCAACCCCACCGGCGCCTACGCCCGCGACTTCGACGTGCCCGCGGACTGGCGCGACCGCCGGACCTTCCTCCGGTTCGAGGGCGTGACCTCGGCGTACTTCGTGTGGGTCAACGGCGAGTACGTCGGCTACGACCAGGGCGGCTACACGCCCGCCGAGTTCGACGTGACCGACGCGCTGCGGCCGGGCCGCAACCGGGTCGCCGTGCAGGTGCACCGCTGGAGCGCGGGCTCCTACCTGGAGGACGTCGACCAGTGGCGGTACTCGGGCATCTTCCGCTCGGTCGGCCTCTACGCCACGCCCGCCACCCACGTCCGGGACGTGACCCTGCGGACCGACCTCGACGAGACCTACACCGACGCCACCCTGACCGCCGACGTGGAGGTCGGGCGCAAGCCGGGCGGCACGACCGGCGCGCACCGCGTCACCGCGAGCCTGCACGACGCCCGCGGCCGGGAGGTCGGCCGGACCTCGGAACAGGTGGACGTGACCGGGCCGGGCGCGCGGGTGCGGCTCACCCTGCCGGTGCGCGACCCGGCGAAGTGGACCGACGAGACGCCGAACCTGCACACCGTCGTGCTCACCCTCGCCGGGCCGGACGGCCGCACCACCCACACCACCAGCGAGACCACCGGGTTCCGCGAGATCGATGTCCGCGACCGGCAACTGCTGGTCAACGGCAAGAAGGTGCTGTTCAAGGGCGTCAACCGGGCGGAGACCGACCCCGACCACGGGCGGCACGTGCCGCGGCCCGCGCAGGAGCGCGACGTGGCGCTGATGAAGCAGCTCAACGTCAACGCGGTGCGCACCTCGCACTACCCGTCCGACCCGTACTTCTACGAGCTGGCCGACCGGCACGGCCTGTGGATCGCCGACGAGGTCGACATCGAGACCCACAACCACGAGAACTGCCGCGTCTGGTGCCAGGCGGACCAGCCGGAGTGGCGCGACGCGTTCCTCGACCGCTTCACCGCCATGGTGCAGCGGGACAAGAACCACCCCAGCGTGTTCCTGTGGGACACCGGCAACGAGGCGGGCCTGGGCGCGCACCACCACGCCATGGCCGAGTGGCTGGACGCCAACGAGCCGACCCGGCCCAAGTACCACCAGTCGAACAACCCGGACGGCGACGCGCCGTTCGCCGACGTGTGGGGCCCGCGCTACCCGTCGCCGGAGAGGTTCGCCGAGCAGGCCCGCACCACCACCAAACCGCTCATCTTCGGCGAGTACGCGCACGCCATGGGCAACAGCCTGGGCAACTTCCGCGAGTTCTGGGACACGATCAGGGCCAACCACGCCACCCAGGGCGGCTTCATCTGGGACTGGGCCGAGCAGAACATCCGGCAGCCGGTCCGGCTCGTGCCCGACAGCTCCGGCAACGACATCCCCGCCCACCTGTCCGGCGCGCCCGAGCTGGTCGACGGGCGGCGCGGCAAGGCGCTGCGGCTGTCCGGCCTGGACGACTTCGTCGAGGTCTACCGCGACCGGCGGCTCGACCTCACGGGCACCGCGCTGACCCTGGACGTGTGGGTCAAACCGGAGAAGTGGACCGGCGACTTCCGCATCCTCGGCAAGGGCGACCACCAGTACGCGCTGAAGATGAAGACCGGGAACACGCTGGAGTTCTTCATCCACAGCGGCACGTGGCGCGCGGTGCAGGCGCCGGTGCCCGCCGACTTCTACGGCAACTGGCACCGGATCAGCGGCACTTACGACGGGACGGCGCTGCGGCTCTACCTCGACGGCCGGGAGGTCGCGAGCACGCCGTTCAGCGGTCGCATCGACCCGTCGTCGGCGGAGGTCAACCTCGGCCGCGACTTCGAGACCTCGTGGAACGACCCGTCGAACGTCGGCCGCATGGCCCAGGGCTCGTTCGACGACGCGCGGATCTACGACCGCGCGCTCACCCCGCAGGAGCTGGCCGCGCCCGAACCCGCCGACGGCGCGGTGCTCGCCCTGGACTTCGACCGCGTCGAGGAGCGCGGCACCCACCTGTCCTACGGCTCCAGCCTGTCGGGCGTCGACGGCCTGGTGTCCGCCGACCGCGACCCGCAGCCCGAGACGACCCAGATGGCGTGGGCGCACCAGCCGCTGCGGTTCTCCTGGGCGGACGGCGTGCTCTCGGTGCGCAACGAGCGCGCGTTCACCGGCACCGACGAGCTGGCGCTGCGGTGGCGGGTCCAGGAGGGCTCGCGCGTGGTGGCCCGCGGCGAGCAGCCGCTGCGCGTGGCGTCGGGGGAGACCGGGACCGTCCGGCCGCGCGTGCCGGCGAACCCGGGCGACCGCGAGCGGTTCCTGACCGTGGAGGCCGTGGTCGCGGCGGCGCGGCCGATGCTGCCCGCCGGGCACGTGCTCGCCCACGACCAGTTCGCCCTCGGCGGCACGCGGGTGCCCGGCCTCGACCCGGTGCCCGCGTCCGGGCGGGTGCGCACCTCGGACGGGGCGGACTCGGTCACCGCGTCGGTCCGGGACGTCACCTACGAGGTGGACAAGAAGACCGGCGCGCTGTCGTCGATCCGCGTGCGCGGTCGCGAACTGCTGCGCGGCGGGCCGCGACTGGACGCGTGGCGCGCGCCGATCAGCAACGAGACGTTCGCCTGGGGCCGGGCCGAGGGCGAGGACTGGCGCCGCGTCGGCCTCGACCGGCTGGAGACGACCACCACCGGCGTGCGGGTCGAGCCGGACGGCGACGGCGTGCGGGTCGTGGTGGACAGCCGGGTCGCCGCGCCGGACGTGACCGGGGCCTGGTTCGACCAGGTCATGACCTACTCGGTGGACCGGACCGGCACGCTGCGCCTGGGCCACCGCGTGACGCCGCAGGGCGCGATCCGCGACCTGCCCTACCTGCCGCGCGTCGGCGTGTCGCTGGCCGTGCCCGAGCGCTACGACCGGTTCACCTGGTACGGGCGGGAGGCCGAGAGCTACGTCGACCGGGAGGACGGCACGCCCGTCGGCGTGCACCGCTCCACCGTGGCCGGGCAGTACGTCGAGTACCACCGGCCGCAGGACCACGGCAACCACACCGACACCCGCTGGGCCCTGCTCACCGACGGCCGCACCGGCGGGCTGCTGGTCGCGGGCGCGCCGGAGGTGAGCGTCACTCGGTACGACGACCTGGACCGGGCGGCCTACCCGTTCCAACTGCGGCCCAACGACGGGTGGCACACGCTGCGGGCGAGCCACGCCGTCACCGGGGTGGGTGACACCCCGAACCCGGTGCGGGAACGCAGCCAGGTGCGGCCCGACACCACCTACGAGTACACCCTCACCCTGCGGCCGCTGACCGCGGCCGAGGCCCGCGCGGGGCTGCCCGCGGGCGGCTGAGCGGGCGACGGCGGAGGAGGCTGAGCAGGGGGCGGCCGGGCGACGGCGGTCGGCCGGTCACGCCACGGTGACCGGCCAACCGCCGATCAGCGGCGCGTGCGAGACGGCCAGGTCCACCAGCGCCTGCCGCCGCTGCTCGGGCACGTGGGGCAGCTCGACCTTCAACCGAGCGTCCACGTCGTACTTCTCCGCGCCCTCGTGCCGCAGCGACACCCCGGCGCTCACCACGCAGTCGGAGGTGTCGTCGCCGGCCGACGACGCGATGAGCACGATGCTCTGGTGCAGGCACGTCGCCAGCGAGGCCGCGTAGAGCTGCTCGGAGTTCCAGCCGCCACCCGGACCTCCCAGCTCGGGCGGCGCGGCCACGGGCAGGTCGGCCGAGTCGTCCACCCGGACTGAACCGGAGTTGGACACGGCGGTGGTCGAGTAGAGGTTCGTCGCAGTCGTCACCGCCGCCGAGTACCCGTTCCCGGCCGAAAACCACGACCCGATCCGTCATGCGAACGGCTGAAGCCGCCCCTACGGTGACCACCGGAGGTGCTCGATGGCCAAGGTGGGTTCCGCGGCGGTGCCGGACGCGTTCGACGAGGCGGCGGAGGGGTACGACCTGCTGGTCGGCGCGAACCCCGACTACCACCGGGAGCTGCGCCGGTCGGCGACCGCGCTGCGGGTCCGCGGCGACGGCGCGGGCCTGCGGCTGCTGGACCTGGGCTGCGGCACGGGCGCGTCGACGGCGGCGCTGCTGTCGGTCGCGCCCAGGGCGGAGGTCGTCGCGGTCGACGCCTCGCGCGGCATGCTGGACCGCGCCCGGCGCAAGCCGTGGCCGGACACCGTGTCGTTCGTGCACTCCCGCGCGGAGGACCTGGCCGTGCACGGCCCGTTCGACGGGGTGTTCGCGGCCTACCTGGTGCGCAACCTGCCCGACCCGGACCCGGTGCTGACCGCCGTGCGCGGGCTGCTCAAGCCGGGGGCGCGGTTCGTGGCGCACGAGTACTCGGTGCGGGACTCGTGGGCGGCCACCGCGCTGTGGACGGCGGTGTGCTGGTCGGTGATCATCCCGAGCGGCGTCGCGGTCACCCGGTCGGCCGGCCTCTACACCTACCTGTGGCGCAGCGTGCTGGACTTCGACGGCGCGTCCGCGCTGCGGGACCGGTTGCGCCGCAACGGTTTCACCGGCGTCCGCACCCTGCCCGCGGCGGGTTGGCAGCGGGGGCTGGTGCACACGTTCGTGGGTGAGGCCTGAGGCGCGGGACCGTTCGGGGACACCGGTCCGCCCCCGAACCGGTGTCCCCCGAACCGGTCACCCCGGGAACCGCCCGGCCGTGCGCAGCGCGTACCGGCGTTCGGCGTAGGCCAGGTCGTCCTTCCACAACCGCGCCGCCGCCCACTTCATCAGCGGCCGGATGGCGGGCGCGACCGGCAGGGACTTCGAGAACCCCGGCCGGTCGGAGTGGGCGATGGTCGCCTCGATGACGGCGGTCCTCGCCGGGCCGAGCGGGGTGGCGTGGGTCTCCACCACGCTGCCCACCCCCTCGCCCTCCACGATGCGCATCACGACGGTGCGCGGCTCGGGGCAGGTGAAGGCGGCGACCACCGGCACGCCGATGCGCCCGACGAGCTTGAACGTCACCTCCACCAGGAACCGGTCGTCCTCCTCGGTCGGGGTCTCCAGCACCTCCAGGTTCGCGAACGAGTACGGGTGGAACCAGGCGCCGTGCCACGGGTCGAGGCGGTTGGCCACCACGTCCTCCGGCTCGCAGCGCCCGACCACCGTGGCCACCGCGTCCAGCGACGCCGCCGGCGGCCGCTCCGGCAGCACGGGCGCGTCCAGCGGCTCCTCGCCGCCCACCTCGTCCAGCCGCACCCACACCAGCACGCCGTCGTCGTGCGCGGGGTAGGGGGACCACGCGCCGAAGCGCCGCGAGCCCAGCGCCAGGCCGTGCCACCGGCACACCAGCTCGCCCCGGTGCACCGCGCCGTCGCACAGGGGCGCGCCCAGGTGGGGGCACGAGCCGGGACCGGCCAGGACGGTCGGGCCCGAGCGCCACGCCACCACCTCGACCCCGGCGACCGTCCGGCCGAACGGCGCGGCGGCCGTGACCTCCCGGCTGGCGGCGAGCACGAACCAGTTGCCCGACGGGCGGGCCGAGGCGCGCTTGAGCGCCGCCTCGATCAGCGCGGGCTTGGCGTCCCGCCAGGTGGGCTCCTGCTCGGGCCACGGCCTGGCGGCGAACCGGCGCAACGGCATGGGCATCTCACTACTCCTGGTGCAGTGCGGCGCGGGCGAGGGCGGGCAGCGCGATCGCCAACCGCCGTCCGCTGGACACGGTGACCCGTCGGGACAGCACGTCGTAGTCGGCGCGCTCGACGAGGTCGAGGATCCGCCCGTACAGGCGATAGGCGGTGGCCACGCACGGGCGGGACTCGGGCGCGAGCATCGGGATGCCCGGGGCGGCCTGCCGGTAGACCGACCGGACGCGGTCGGCCTGGAACGCCAGGGCGCGCTTGACCCGGTCGTCGGCGCGCCCGGTGCGGCGGGACCACAGCAGCAGGTCCCGGTCCACGCCGAACGCCGCCAGCTCCTCGGTCGGCAGGTACACCCGGCCCCGGTCCAGGTCCTCGCCGACGTCGCGCAGGAAGTTGGTCAGCTGGAACGCCACGCCCAGCGCCGCCGCGGCGGGCTCGGCCTCCTCCCGGGGCACGGCCGTGCCCAGCACCGGCAGCACCTGGAGCCCGATCACCGCCGCCGACCCGTGCACGTAGCGGGACAGGTCGGCGTAGGTCGGGTACTCGGTGATCGTCAGGTCCATCCGCATCGACGCCATGAAGTCGGTGAACAGCGACCGGTCGAGGTCGTACCGGTGCGCGGTGTCCACGACGGCGGCGATCACCGGGTGGTCGCTGCGGCCCGCGGCCAGCCCGGCGGCCAACCTCTCGTCCACGGTAGACAACTGGGAGGCGCGCTCGGCCGGCGTCCGGCCGTCGTGCACCTCGTCCACGACGTCGTCGGCCCATCGGGCGAACCCGTAGAGGGCGTGGATGGCGGGTCGCCGGGCGCGCGGCAGGAGCCGCGTGGCCAGGTAGTAGGTCCGGCCGTGCTCGGCGTTCAGCTCGCGGCAACGCCGGTAGGCCCGCCGCAGCACCGGATCGGTGATGGCGGCGGCGTCGAGTTCGCGGTCGACCGACATGGGGGCAGGGAGTCCTTCCGCAGGCTTCCCGCACCACGCTAGAACCCGGGCCGGCGCTCCGCATGACGGATTGATCTGTCGTGC
>NZ_JBHWIE010000318.1:0-8271 GCF_042732085.1 Actinosynnema sp. NPDC059797 | reverse complement strand
TCCGGTGGCGGTGTGCAGGTCGGTGTCCGGGCCCGGGGCTGTTCCGGGCAGTGCGAACGCTGTGCGTTGTTCGTCGGCGAGGTGGTGCAGGGACCAGGGGGGCACCGCGGGCAGGCCGGCGACTGGCGTCCGCACAGCTCGACCAGGTCGTCGGCCACGTCGGGTTCGGCGTCGACCCACCGATCGCCGGGATCGGCACCGCCGCCGGATCGGTGGGGGACAGGGCGTGGTCCGGCCCGGTGCGGCCGGGTCGGGCGTCGGCCGGGCACCGAGGGGTGCCCGGCCGGTCGCCGTGATCAGGCCGCCGAGGGGCCGCGGTAGGTGGCGCTGCCGAAGGCGAGGATGGGGTAGCCGACGATCCCGAAGAGCCAGAGGCCGACCACGCCGAAGCCCGCGCTCTTGCCGAACGACTTCGCCAGGTCGATCGCGATGATCACCGAGACGACGATGTTGACGACCGGGACGAGGAGCAGGACCAGCCACCAGCCGGGACGGCCGACGATCTTGAGCTGCACGTAGATGTTGTAGAACGGGATGATCGCAGCCCACCCGGGCTGACCCGCCTTGGTGAACACCTTCCACAGGACGGCGATCATGAAGACCCCGATCACCAGGGCGATGATCAGCGGGATGATGAAAAGGGACGAATCGAGCTGGGTCGTCGTCGTCGTCACAGGGCGTTCCTTCCGGCGATCGGCGGAGGGGCGGGCGCTGGTCGCCCGCATCAGGTTCCCCCGACCGGTCGCGCGGAACACTGGCATTCGCGTGCCGCCCGCACGGCGCGTTGTCCGTTTCGTGAGCCGTTCGAGATCAATTCAATGCCGATGCGGATCACGGCCGGCCGCCGCGCCCCGCGCGGCAGGTGGCCCGGGAAGCCGTCAGGTGACGGTGACGCTGCCGTCGTCGGCGGACGCGGTGTAGGTGCCGTTGCCGGTGAACTCCTTGGTGCCGCGGGCGAGGAAGTCGTCACCGCTGAGCAGGTCGTACTCGTCGACCCGGAAGCCGAGGCTCGAGATGTCGGCCGCGGTGAAGGGCAGGTTCATGGAGGCGGCCGCGCTGCTGCGGGCCGGGGTGGAGCTGCCCTGGTTCTGCTGGGTCCAGATCCGGAAGTGGCGGCCGTCCTTGAGGTTCAGGCTTATCGAGCCGTAGGGGTCCAGGAACGCGGCGTCGATGTCCCGGTCGAACCCGGCGTCCTTCGTGCCCGGCCACCACTGGCCGATGTCGAGGGGGCCGTAGATGATCTGCTCGTTCTTGAAGTCGTAGCGCACGTACTGGTCGCCCCTGAAGATGTAGACGTACTCCTGCTCGGGCGGCGGCACGAGCCTCGTGGGGTCCGGGCGGTAGGAGAACGGGACGGCGGCGTCGATCGCGTCGGCGAACTGGGTGTCGTGCAGGCCGGGCCGGCCGGTGTCGATCCCCCGGGGACCGACGCGGATCACGTTGTCGGTGAGGCTGTAGGACAGGTACTTGTTCCCGAGGAACATGTACGTGTCCCACCGGAGCTGGGATCGGCTCAGGTTTGCCTGGATCGTCATGGTTCCTTCCCACGTCGAAGAGGACGCCCGGCGCGGTGGTGCGGTCGAGCCGGGCGCGAATGAGCGCGCAGGCGCTGCCGGAGTATTGGCGGGAATGTCGCGATGAATTGTCGCGAGAATGTCGAATCAACAGTTCGTGCAACTGTGGACGAAAACCAACGTAGCACCCGAAGTGAGCACCCTATAGGCAACCACAAGGGTGAAGGGGGCAACGGGAGGGGTGCTCGGGTTGTCTTGCGATTCACCGCCGACTGTTGGCCGGGGCGACGCGGTTATTGCGCCCGAGGAGGCATTCCGAGGCCATTCCGCACATGTGCGGAATGGTGTCTCCAAGTGGTTGATCGCTATTATGTTTACGCTAACACCTGCGGGTGCGCCTGCGATCACCGGCCGGTCGTGGCGGTCCTGGGTGGAGTTGGCCGCGTGCGCCCTCGGCCACTCCTGACAAGCCGACAGCACGCGGTGAAGTGGGTGTTGACAGCGGCTTTACTGCGGTGTTCACTGTTTTCCCGAAGGATGTTAGCGCTAACACAGCAGGGTCCTCATCACGGGGCCTCGACGTTGTTCGGGGCAACCGCCGATTCCGGGTCGACGTGCCCGCTCCACCCCCGACCTCACTGCCACCGCCCGCTCCGGGCGGCGGTCCGCCCTGCCCTGACCGCCGGAAGGAGCCCGCCGCATGAGACACCGTCGGGCAGGCACCGCCGCCTGCGCCGTCGTCGCCCTGCCGCGAATCGGTCCGGCCCTCGCGCCCCCGCGGCGCGGACCGGACCCGGTGCGCGGAGCAGCCCGTCCTGGTGCTGCCGCCGGCCTTCACCACCGCCCACGAGGACGCGCACGCGTCGAGGAGGTCGCGACTGCCATGACGACGAGGTCGAGATCCACCGCGTTGACCCGACCGCGGACCGCGGTCGCGGTCGCGCTCCTGCTCGGGGTGGCGCTCGTCGCGAGCCCGCTGGCCGTGCCGGCGCAGGCCCAGGGGGGCATCGGGGACCCCGTCCTCGCGCTCGAGTTCGACAACAGCCTCGCCGACGGCTCCGACCTCGCCCACCCGGTCACCGCGAAGGCGACCGGCACGGGCGCCCCGGCGCACGGGTTCGTGCCCGGCGTCCGGGAGTCGGCGCTGAAGCTCACCGCCGGCACCTACCTCGACCTCGGCAGCAGCACCGACCTGCAGCCCAAGACCCTGACCACGTCGTTCTGGCTCAAGCCGGACGCCGCGATGACGGGGGAGCAGGTCATCGCCTGGAACAAGGCCGCCTACAACAGCGACGGCTGGTACCTGTCGTCCGAGGGCAACGGCTCGCCCCTGGCGCTGTCCGCGGGTCCGGGCGGGACCCAGCCGTACAAGGTGCAGGTGTCCTCGGCGGACCGGGCGGCGTTCTTCCCCGTCGGCCAGTGGACCCACATCGCCGTCAGCTACAACAGCGACACCAAGCGGGCGGTGTTCTACCGCAACGGCCTGCGCGTGCCCAGCCAGGTGGCCCAACCCGTCGGCGGCGCGTCGACCGGCGTCATCACCGGCGACGCGGCCCTGCCCAAGACGATCGGCTTCAACGGGCCCCGGTACAACGGCTCCTTCCTGACCAGTGCCCTGGACTCCTACCGCCTGTACGCGGGCGAGGCGACCGCGGCCGACGTCGTCGGCCTGTACGAGGAGGGCGGCGGCACCGTGGACGAGGACGCCGTGGCCAGGGCCGACGCCGCCGCCATCACGCTGCCCGCGACCGTCACCGCCGCGATCTCCCTGCCGCGCGAGGGTTCCAGCGGCTCGACCGTCACCTGGTCGTCCGGCGACCGGGACGTGATCGACCTCGACGGCACCGTGCGCCGGCCCGGCGCGGGCGAGGACGACGCCCTGGTCACCCTCACCGCGACGGTCCGCTTCGCCGACGGCGCGCCGGCGGTCCGGGAGTTCACCGTGACCGTGCCCGCCGTCCGCGAGGTCCTCCAGGACAGCGGCCTGGGCGTGCGCCTGGACGACGCGTACCTGAACAACGCCGCCGCCAAGGAGCACGAGTACCTGCTCAGCCTGGACTCCAAGCAGTTCCTGCACTGGTTCTACCGCACGGCGAACCTCACCCCGCCCACCGCCACCGGCTACCAGGGCTGGGAGGACGGCTCGGTCAGCGGCAACTTCCGCGGCCACGCCTTCGGCCACTACATGTCCGCGCTGGCGATGTCCTACGCCTCCAGCACGGACCCGGAGGTCAAGGAAGGGCTGCACCGGGAGATCACCGAGGCGGTCGACGGCCTCGCCGAGGTGCAGGCGTCCTACGCGGGCACCTCCCGCGCGGGCTACGTCGGCCCGTTCCGCGACACCGCCCTCAACGCCGTCGAGGGCCGCGGCGCGTCGGACGACCCGGTCGTCGTGCCCTACTACAACCTGCACAAGGTCCTCGCGGGCCTGCTCGACATCAACAAGTACGTCCCGGACGCCCAGGGCGGCAAGGCGCTGGAGATCGCCAAGGGCTTCGGCGGCTACCTGCACGGCCGCGTCTCGACCCTGGCCGACACCAACGTCATGCTGCGCACCGAGTACGGCGGCATGAACGACGCCCTGTACGAGCTGTACGCCCGCAGCGGCGGCGACGCCCGGTTCAAGCGGGCCGCCGAGGCGTTCGACGAGCTGTCGCTGTTCCGCGAGCTGGCGGCGAACCGGGACGTGCTCAACGGCAAGCACGCCAACACCACGATCCCGAAGCTCATCGGCGCGGTGAAGCGCTACACGGTCTTCACCCAGAACCCGGCCCTGTACGACACGCTGACGGCCCAGGAGAAGGCCGACCTGCCGATGTACCTGCAGGCCGCGCAGAACTTCTGGCAGATCGTGGTCGACCACCACACCTACGCGACCGGCGCGAACAGCCAGGCCGAGCACTTCCACGGCCCCGGCACGCTGCACGAGTTCGCCACGGGCAAGGGCGTCGTCGGCAACGCCGAGACGGCCGAGACCTGCAACGAGTACAACATGCTCAAGCTGTCCCGCGAGCTGTTCAAGCTCACCCAGGACGTGAAGTACGCCAACTACTACGAGAACACGTTCATCAACACGATTCTGTCCTCGCAGAACCCCGACACGGGGATGACGACGTACTTCCAAGCGATGGCGCCCGGCTACTACAAGCTCTACTCGATGCCCTACACCGAGTTCTGGTGCTGCACCGGCACGGGCATGGAGAACTTCTCGAAGCTCGGCGACTCGATCTACTTCACCGGCTCGGACGGCGTCTGGGTCAACATGTTCTTCAGCTCGGTGTTCGAGCACGGGAACCTCCGCGTCCGGCAGCAGGCGAACCTGCCCAACGACGACACCGTCACCTTCCGCGTCAGCGCGGTCGACGGCGGCGCGCTCCCGGCGAACGCCAAGCTGCGCCTGCGCGTGCCGGACTGGGCCGCCGCCACGCCCGGCCTGACCGTCAACGGCTCGGCCGTCACGCCACAGGTCCAGCGCGGCTACGTGGTGCTGGGCGTCAAGGCCGGCGACGTCGTCGAGTACGAGCTGCCGATGACCGTGCGGGTGGTCGAGACGCCCGACAACCCGGACTTCTTCGCGTTGAAGTACGGGCCGGTGCTGCTCAGCGCCGGGCTGGGCACCAAGGACCTCGACAAGTTCGCCCGCGTCGGCATCATCGTGCGGGCGGCGTCCCTGGACCCCGACGCGCCGCAGGTCGTCCAGGTGACCACGCCGACCGTGGCCGCCTGGAAGGACGACGTCGTCCACAACGTCGTGCGCGGTCCGGACACCGCCGACGGGCAGGTCCGGTTCACGTTGCGCAACGCGGCCACCGATTTGGAGTTCACGCCCCACCACCGCCGCCACGACGAGCGCTACGGCCTCTACTTCTCCTACGAGACCGCCGATTCCGAGGCGGCCCAGAAGCGCCTCCTGGACGACAAGCGGCGCCTGCGCGAGGCCGAGCTGACCATCGACTCGCTGGAGAGCTTCGACAACAACAACTTCGAGGGCGCCAAGAACCTCAAGCAGGCCAACTCGTCGGTCGGCGTGTTCAATGGCCGGCAGTTCCGGCACGCGGAGGGGCCGGCCGGCTGGTTCAGCCACGACCTGCAGGTCGACCCGGCGCAGGCGGCGAACCTGCTGCGGGCCCGCTACTACACCGGTGACGCCGGGCGCACCTTCGACGTCTACCTCAACGACGAGAAGTTCAAGACCGAGACCGTCAACCGCGACGCGGGCACCGGCGTGTTCTACCTGCAGACGGACGAGATCCCCCGCAAGCACCTGGACAACCCGCGGTGGAAGGTCGACCAGGCGGGCAACCCGGTGCTGGACGAGAACGGGCAGCGGATCCCGGTGGTGACCGTCCGGTTCCAGTCGACCGGCGGCTGGGTCGGCGGCGTGTTCGGCGTCTTCACGAGCAAGTCCCTGGTCTACGGCTCGGAGTCGGAGCTGGCCGGTCTCGAGGCCACCCCGGGCGCCCTCACCCCGGCCTTCGCGCCCGGCACCACCTCCTACGCGCTGCGGGTCCCGGCCGGCACCACCGAGGTGGACCTCGACCTCGACCCGCACGTGCCCAGCGGCCTGGTCGAGGTCGACGGGGTGCTGATCGACGACACCCGCCCGCGCAAGATCACCCTGGACGCCTCGGGGCGCAGGACGGTCACCGTCGACGCCTTCGCCCAGGACCACGTGACGTCGACCCGGTACGCGCTGGAGATCTCCCCGGCCGCGCCGGCCGTCACCGTCACGGCCGCCCCGCGCTGCGTCGGCGCCACCGCGCACGTGGCCGTCACGGCGACGAACACCGGCACGTCCCCGGTCGCGGTCACCATGACCACCCCGTTCGGCGGCAAGCACTTCGCCGCCGTGGAACCGGGCAAGCAGGCGTACCAGTCCTTCAACAGCCGGACGAGCGACCTGCCGGCGGGCGTCGTCACCGTGACCGCCGTCGAGGGCGGGGCGTTGACGGCCCACCGCGTCGACTACCCGGCACTGCGCTGCGTGAGCGGGTCCGTGAGGTGATCGCGGGAAGGCGGAGGTGGTGCCGCGTGGTGCGGCACCACCCCCGCCGCCATCGCCCGCGGCCGATCAACCGAGGAGAGAGCACGATGAGGAGATCCACCCCGGCCCGGCTGTTCGCCGCCACCGCGCTGGGCCTGGCGCTGGTCGGCGCGGCCGTGCCGACCGCGCTCGCCCAGGACGACCCCGACATCGACATCGACGTCACCATCGAGGAGAGGGACACCCCCGGCTCGCTCACCATGACGGTCGCCGCCAACGACGGCGTGACGCTGGTCGAGAACGGCTCGGACGCCTCGGCCCGCCAGTTCACCGGTGTGACGCCGAGGATCACCGTCACCGACACCCGCGACCCCGAGGACGTCCCCGCGGGCTCGTTCTGGGCCGTGGTCGGCCAGGCGAGCGCCTTCACGCCGGTCGGCGGCGGCACGGGCTTCGGCGCGGAACACCTCGGTTGGCGCCCGCGCCTGCTGTCGGACACGTCGACCGGCGCCGTGGCGGCCGGTGAACCGGTGTCCTCCGTCGTCGCCGACGGCTCCGGCGCCCCGGCGGTCGGCCTCGTGGGGCAGGAACTGCTGGTGTCGACGGCCAACGCCGCCGACGAGACCGGCTCCTGGGACGTCGAGGCGGACCTGACCCTGCGCACCCCGGCCGACGTGGCCGCGGGCCAGTACAGCTCCACGCTCACCCTGTCGCTGTTCGACCAGTCCTGACACCCCCGTCCGGGGTGTGGTGGCACCACCGCGCCCCGGACCCCCGGGGAGGCCCGGTCCGGACCTCCCGACAACCCACGGAGGACCGATGCCCGCCACCGGCGTCCGCCGCGCCCTGCTCTGCGTCGTCGCCGCGCTCCTGGCCGTCCCGGCGCCCCCGGCCACCGCGCGGCAGGAACAGGACGTGACCTGGGCCGTCGTGCCCGCGGGCGCGGGCGGCCCCGACGGCAGGCGCGTGGTCGACCTGGAGCTGTCCGGCGGACAGGCGGTGACCGAGCACGTCGCCGTGACCAACCACTCCGCCCGCCCGGTCGCCTTCACCCTCGACGCCAACGACGGCTACCTCACCGACAAGGGCGTGTTCGACATGCGCGCGGCCGACACCGCCCCGGTCGACGGCGGCTCCTGGGTCGAGGTGCCCGGAGGCGTCACGGTCCCGGGCGGCGCGTCGACCGACGTGCCGGTGACCGTCACCGTCCCCGACCACGCCACCCCGGGCGACCACCCGGCGGGGGTCACCGCATCGTTGGACACCGTGTCGGGCCAGGTGCGCGTGCGGAACCGCGTCGGGGTCCGCTTCAACATCCGCGTGACCGGGGAGCTGACCGCGCACCTGGCGCTGAGCGACGTGCAGGCGTCCTACGAGCAGTCCTGGAACCCGTTCGCCCCGGGAGGCCTGGGCCTGCGGTACGCCGTCACCAACGACGGCAACACGCGCGCCGCCGCCGACACCCGGGTCACCAACTCCACCCCGCTCGCCGACACCGAGTGGACCGACCCCGGCACCGCCCGCTCCCGCGAGGTCCTGCCCGGCGGCGCCCGCCGGTTCGACTCCCGCACCGACGCTTGGCCGTTCGGCCGCATCACCACCACCATCACCGTCACCCCCGGCCGGCTCGACGGCGTCCCCGCCGTGCCCACGACCACCCCCGTGACGGCCACCGTCACCACCTGGGCGCTGCCCGTCCCCCAGGTGGCGCTGCTCGTCCTGGCGCTGCTGCTGCTCCTCGCCACCCGAACCGCCCTGCGCGCCCGCCGACGC
>NZ_JBHWIE010000317.1:0-8282 GCF_042732085.1 Actinosynnema sp. NPDC059797 | reverse complement strand
CCGGCGAGGTCGAGGTGGTCGTGCCCGAGGGCGGCCCCGTGCGGTCGCCGGACGACCTGGCGTTCGGCGCGGACGGCTCGATGTACGTCACCGACCTGGTCCCCGGCCGGGTGTGGCGGCGCGACCCGGGCGGCGACCTCACCCCGGTGTCGGAGGACGTGGCGGTGCCCAACGGCATCGCGTGCGTCGGCGACCGGCTGTTCGTCAACGAGATGAAGGTCGACGGCCGCCTGCTGGAGCTGTTCCCGCGCGGCGGCGAACCCCGGGTGCTCGCCGACGGGCTGGCCATGGGCAACGCGATGCAGCTCGGCCCGGACGGCTGCCTGTACTACCCGCACATGCTGACGGGCCGGGTGTTCCGGGTGCCCCTGGACGGCGGTGAACCCGAGCTGGTCGCGGAGGACGTGCACGAGCCGGTCGCGGTGCGCTTCGACCGGGCCGGCGCCCTGGTGGTCCTGTCGCGCGGCGCGGAGGGCGTCATGACGTGGATCGACGTCTTCGGCTCCGGCGCGCGCACGGTCGTCGCCACCGGCGTGACGGGGCTGGACAACGCGGCGTTCGACGACGACAACCGCATGTTCGTCTCCAGCTTCGCGAGCGGCGGGATCCTGGAGGCGCACCCCGACGGCCGGACGCGGGAGGTCGTGCCCCGGGGTCTCGTCGGACCCTACGGGGTGGCGGTGGACGCGGGCGGCGCGGTGCGCGTGGCCGACCACTACAGCGCGGCGACCCCCGGCGCGGACGGCGTCGTGGCACGCGACCTGCTCGTGTTCGTGCACGGCATCGCGGCCGAGGGCGGGCTACTGCACACGACCTCGCAGTACGGCCAGGTGCGCACCTACGACCCGGCGACCGGCGCCGTGCGCGTGCGGGCGAGCGGGCTGGACCGGCCCACGGGCATCGCGGTGCGCGGGGACGGCGCGCTGGTGGTCGCGGAGACGGGCGGGGGACGGGTCCTGGCCGTCGACCGGGACGACGTCGTCACCGTGCTGGCGGACGGGCTGGACCACCCCGTGGACGTCGCCCTGGACGACCGGGGGCGCTGCTACGCGAGCGACGACCGGCGCGGCGCGGTGCTGCGCCTGGAAGACGGGGAGGCGGTGCCGGTCGCCGAAGGGCTCGCCGCGCCGCAGGGCCTGGTGGTGCTCGACGGCGAACTGGTCACCGTGGAGACCGGGCGGCGCAGGCTGCTGGCGATCGACCCGGCGACGGGGGAGACCAGGGTCGAGGCCGAGGAGCTGGCGGTCGGCCCGCCGCCGGGCGTGGACCGCCCCGACCCGGCGCTGTTCTGCCACGGCATGCCCGGTTCGCCGCGCCGGTTCGCCGGCCTCGCCGTGGGCCCGGACGGCGCCCTGCACGTCTCGGCCAACAATGAGGGGAGCGTGCTGCGCCTGTCCCGCCTCTGAAGTGGGTGCCGGGAGGTTCGCGTAGGTCTGCTCATGCCGGCGTTCCCGGCGGCGCGGGAGACTGGTGCGGTGGATGATCTCGACCGGCGGGCGCGCAGGCGCCCCGGAGTGGCGTTCGCGGGTGCCCTGGTCCCGGTCGCGCTGTTCCTGGCGGTGGTGGAGGCATACTCGTCGGCTGCCTTCGCCGACCTGGGCCGGCGCGGCGGCGAGTACGGGTACGCCTTCACCGGCGTCGCGGTCGGCTCGATCGTGGTGGGGCTCGCGCTCGAGTTCCTCCGGCCGCCGTGGAACTCGGTCGGCACCGGGTTGGTCGTCGGGGGCGTGCTCGGCCTGGTGGCGGTCGTCGCGCTTTTCGTGACGGTGCTGGTCTCCTGGTCGCAGCTGTCCTCCTGAAACCACGCCGGGACCGCATCGCGGTGCGCTTGCCTGCGACTTCCTCCATGACTTCAGTGTTGCTCGAAAGCAACGGTTCGGGGCGGGGTTCGGGGTGACCACGCCACCGGCCAGGTGATCTACTCGGCCGGAGCCTGCTGCCCGCCGCGCAGGGCGCGGGCCCGCCGCTTGCCCTCGTGCATCGCCTGGACGCGCGCGACCGGGATGGTGTGGCCCTCGGCGACCAGGTCGTCGGGCAGCCGCTGGGGTGAGGGCATCCGCCCGTGCCAGGGGTCGTCGTCGCCGAGCAGGGCGGGTGCGGTGCGGATGGTGAAGTCGGCCGGGTTCACGGAGTCGAGGTCGTCCCACGGCACGGGGAACGAGACGGTCGCGCCGGGTCGGATGCGGGGGCTGTAGGCGGCGGCCACGGTGGCGCCGTGGGCGCGGGTGGAGTCGAGGAACACGCGTCCGCCGCGGTCGTCCTTGATGAACGCGGTGGTGGCGATGCCGGGGTCCAGGCGTTCGGCGCGGGCGGCCAGGGCGCGGGTGGCGGCGGCCGCGTCGTCGTCGCCGGCGTCGATGGGCACGAAGACGTGCACGCCCTTGGAGCCGCTGGTCTTGACCAGGCCGGTCAGCCCTTCGTCGGTCAGGGCCCGGTGGACGAGTCGGGCGGCGGCGACCACGGCGTCGAAGCCGGCGCCCTCGGGCGGGTCGAGGTCGAGGACGAGGTGGGTGGGCCGGTCGGGGGTGTCGGCGTGCCCGAGGGTGACGTGGTACTCGACGGCGCGCTGGTTGGCGAACCAGAGCAGGGTGCGGCGGTCGTCGCAGAGGGCGTAGCGGATCTCGCGCCGTGAGGTCTCGGCCCACAGCGTGGTGGTGCGGACCCAGGGCGGGGTGTACTTGGGGAGGTTCTTCTGGGTGAACGGTTCCTGGCCGGGGCGCACGCGCACGACGGAGAGGGGGCGGCCGGCGAGGGCGGGGACGATCTTGTCGTGGATCGCGTCGAGGTAGTCGACGAGGTCGCCCTTGGTGGCCTCGGCGCCGTCGAAGAGCGGTTGGTCGAGGTTGGTCAGCGGGACGCCGCCGCGTTCGTCACCCATTCCCCAACCCTGGTCGGTCGGGGCGGGGCGGGCAAGTCGGTGCGGCCCGCCCCGTGGCGGGGCGGGCCGCGCGAGGGTCAGGCGGGCAGGCGCCACACCTGGTTGGCGCTGCCGGTGCAGTCCCAGATCTGGAGCCGGGTGCCGTCGGCGGAGCTCTGGTTCGTGGCGTCGAGGCAGCGGCCGGAGGCGGGGTTGCGCAGGGTGCCGTTGGACTGGGCCTGCCAGGTCTGGGCGCCGGTGCCGTTGCAGTCCCAGAGTTGGGCGGTGGTGCCGTTGGCGGTGCCGGCGCTGGTGATGTCGAGGCACTTGCCGAGGGCGCGGATGGTGCTGTCGGGGGCGACGGTCCAGGTCTGGGCGCCGGTGCCGTTGCAGGTCCACAGCTGGACGGCGGTGCCGTTGGCGCTGTTGGCGCTCGCGACGTCGACGCACTTGCCCGCGATGCCGGTGACGGGGCCGGTGCGCGGGGTGGGGTTGGTGCCGCTCGCGGTCTCGTGGATGGCGTTGAGCAGGGAGGTGCTGCCGGTGGTGTCCTGGGATAGCTCCCAGTTCATGATGCCGCCGGCGTTGGCGCGGGCCCACTGGGTCTTGCGGCGGATGGTGGGCAGGCCGTTGTAGCACTGCTGGGCGCCGTTGACGGTGGTGCAGTCGCGGTTGGCGTTGGCCGGGTCGAGGGCGACGAGTTGGGCGTAGGTGTAGTAGTTCGGGCGGCTGTAGAAGGGCACGCCGAGGACGGTCTTGGCGGCGGGCAGGCCGCGGCCCTTCCAGTAGTTGGCGCTCGCGATGGACCAGTCGTAGTTGGCGTGGGGGCTGCCGCCGTCGTAGGCCATGATGTTGAGCCAGTCGACGTGGCCGAACACGGCGGTCTGGACGCCCTCGGCGGTGCCGCCGCCGGAGACGACGGCGGCGGTGAGGAGCTTGCCGCGGCTGCGCATCGCCGTGGAGAGCTGGCCCATCAGGGTGGTGAAGTTGGTGGCCGACGCGCCGGGGTCGGGGTACTCCCAGTCGATGTCGACGCCGTCGAGGCCGTACTGGTTGATCACGTTGACGACGCTGTTGACGAAGGTGGTGCGGGAGTTCGCGGTGGCGGCGAGGGCTTCGAAGGCGGAGTCGTCGCCGTCGTTCCAGCCGCCGATGGCCAGGGAGACCTTGACGCCGTTGGCGTGGGCGAGGGCGACCAGCGAGGTGAGCTTGCCCGGGTCGGGGACGGCCTGGAGGGTGCCGTTGGCGTTGGGCAGGGCGAACGAGTAGTTGACGTGGGTGAGCTTGGTGTACTGGACGGCGTTGACGCTGCCGGCCCAGGAGGGCAGGTAGCCGACGCTCTTGAAGCCGGCCGGCAGCGCGGCGTGCGCGGCGGGTGCCGTGGCGAGGGAGGCGGTGAGGCCTGCCGCCGCGGTGGCGAGGGCGAGCGCGGCGGCGCGCAGTCGTGGCCGCCGGGGTGATGCCGAGAACCGCATGGGCGTGTCCCTTTCAGGGCCTGCTGGCGGCAGCCGGGCAGAACCTTACTGGAGAGCTTGATTCAAGTCACGATAAAAGCGGGAGGAACGTGGTGGGAGCGCGGCGATGGACAGGGCGCGCAGCCGGACCGGGTCGGCGATGACGTCGTAGGCGGCCACCCGGTCGCCCACGACGGTGACGGTGAGGGCCAGGGTGAGCCTGCCGCGCGGTGCGACGACGATGCCGACGGCGCCGTCGACCAGGGCGGTGCCGGCGTGCCGGGCGTTGCGGGTGAGGGTGGCGGTCTCGGTCGCGACGGCGTGGGCGCCGCGCAGTTCGGTGGCGGCCCCGGGTGGGAGGGCGGCGGGGTCGGCGCGGCGCACGACGTCGGGGGCGAGGACGTCCAGCAGGGCGGTGAGGTCGCCGCGGCGGGAGGCGGCGAGGAAGGCCTCGACGACGCGTCGTCGGCGGTCGAGCGGGTCGGGTGGCACGGGTGCGCCCCGGACCTTGCGGCGGGCTCGGCTGGCGAGCTTCTTGGTGGTGGCGGGTGTGCGGTCGACGACGGGCGCGATCTGGTCGAACGGGACGGCGAAGGCGTCGTGGAGGACGAAGGCGACGCGTTCGGCGGGGGAGAGGGCGTCCAGGACGACGAGCAGGGCGTGGCCGACCGAGTCGGCGAGGACCGCTTCGGCTTCGGGGTCGGCGGTGTCGCGTGGTTCGGGTGCGGTGGCGGGGTCGTCCTCGCGGCGGGCTTTGCGGGCGCGCAGCGCGTCCAGGCACACGCGGGAGACGACGGTGCGCAGCCAGGCTGCGGAATCGCGCACCTCGTCGGGGTCGACGCGGCGCAGGCGCAGCCAGGTCTCCTGCACCGCGTCGTCGGCTTCGGCGGTGGAGCCGAGCATGCGGTGGGCGACCGCGCGCAGGTGGGCGCGGTGGGTTTCGAAGTGTTCCGCCAGCCGGTCGTGCACCCGGTCCCCTTTTCCGTTCGAGGTTCGTCCACGTGGTGGACGAGACGCGCACCGCGAAGGTGACCGGATCAGGAGGAGGCACGATGTCGTCGTTGTTGCGCCCGGTGGGGCTGGGCGGGTTGGCGTTGCCGAACCGGGTGGTGATGGCGCCGGTGACCAGGGCGCGTGCCGGCAACGCGGACCTGGCGCCGACCGGGTGGCACGCCGCCTATTACGGGCAGCGCGCGGCCGCCGGGTTGATCGTGACCGAGGGCGCGTGGGTGTCGGCGGGGGCGATCGGGTTCGTGGACGTGCCGGGTGCGTTCGACGCGGCGCAGGTGGAGGGGTGGCGGCGGGTGACCGGCGTGGTGCACGCGCTGGGCGGTCGGATCGTGCTGCAGCTGTGGCACGCGGGCGCGGCGTCGCACCCCGACCACCTGGGCGGGGCGCGGCCCGCGGGGCCGTCGGAGGTGAACCCGGGGTTGACCAGTTTTACGCGGGAGGGGCCGAAGCCGACGCCGACGCCGCGGGCGATGACCGGTGCGGAGGTGGCGGGCGCGGTGGCCGAGTTCCACGCGGCGTCGGTGAACGCGCGTCGGGCCGGGTTCGACGGGGTGGAGGTGCACGCGCTGGGGCCGTCGTTGGTGGCGCAGTTCCTCGACCCGCGGCTGAACCTCCGCACGGACGCTTACGGCGTCCACCGGGCCCGGTTGCTGCTGGAGGTCGTCGCCGCGGCGGCGGAGCCGTGGGGTGGGGCGGGGGTGCGGTTGGAGGCGGGGCCCGACACCGAGGACCTGGTCGGCGAGCTGGCCGGGCACCCGGTGTCCTACCTGCACCTGCGTGGTCCGGACCCGGTCCCGGGCGGGCGTCCCGACGTGGGGTTGTTCGCCCGGCACCGCCGCCGCTTCGGCGGTCCGCTGATCGCCAACAACGGTTTCGACCGGTGCTCGGGCGAGGCGGTGGTGGGCGCGGGTGCGGCGGACGCGGTCTCGTTCGCCAGGCACTTCATCGCGAACCCGGACCTGGTGGCCCGGTTCGCGCTGGGTCGGGACCCGGCGCCGGGCGACCCGGCCACCTACTACGGCGGCGGGGTGGCGGGCTACCTGGACTACCCGGTGCTCGCCTGGGAGGCGTGACCGGGGGCCCGGCGGCTTGCTATGAAGTGCGGGTCCACGAGGGGGTGGGCCGCGACGCCCCCGCTCGGCCCGTGACCGGAAGGTGCGACGGCATGAGAAGAGTTGTCCCGGCGTTGCTCATCGCGGTGGTCTGCGCGCTCGTCCCGGCGCCCGCCTCCGCCGCGGCGGCGCGCGTGACCGCGGAGTTCGGCCAGGAGTCGGTGTGGGGCACCGGTTACGGCGGGCGGTTCGTGCTCACCAACACCGGTGACGCCGACAGCGCCGGGTGGGTGGTCGAGTTCGACCTGCCGACGGGGACGTCGGTGACCAACTCCTGGAATTCGGTGCCGACCCGTGACGGGCGGCGCCACCGGTTCGCCAACGCCGCCCACAACGGGCGCATCCCGCCCGGTGGCTCGGTGGGGTTCGGCTTCACGGTCAGCGGGTCCGGGTTGCCCGTCGGCTGCCTGGTCGACGGCGCGCCGTGCCGGGGTCCCGTCCAGGACACCTCGCCGCCGACCGCGCCGGCCGAGCCGGGGGTGACGGCGGTGACGGCGGGTTCGGTGTCGCTGACCTGGCGGGCGGCGGTCGACGACGTGGGTGTGGTCGACTACCAGGTGCTCTCCGGCGGTGTCGTGGTGGCCACGACCGCGTCGACCTCGGTGACCGTGACCGGTCTGCTGCCGGCCACCGCGCACGTGTTCACCGTGCGGGCGCGTGACGCGGCGGGCAACACCTCCGCGCCCGGTGCGGCGGTCACCGCGGTCACCGCTCCCGCCGGGTCCACCACCGTGGACGTGGCCACGGCCGAGCAGTTGCGGGCCGCGCTGGCCGCCGCCGCGCCGGGGGTGACCATCCGGATGGCGCCGGGCGTGTACCGGGGTTCGTTCACCGCGACCTCGCCGGGCACGGCGGCCGCGCCGATCACCCTGACCGGTCCGGCGGACGCGGTGCTGGTCAACGACGGTCCGTCCGGCAGCGGCCCGGCGTGCCCGGCGCCCACCCCCGGCTGGGACCCGGGCTACGGGCTCTGGCTGCACGGCGCGCCGCACTGGAACCTGGTCGGGTTCACGGTGCGCGAGTCGAAGAAGGGCATCGTCGTCGACGCCTCCCCCCACACCGTGGTCGACGGGGTGCGGGTGCACCACGTGGACGAGGAGGCGGTGCACTTCCGCCGCTCCTCCTCCGACAGCGTGCTGCGCGGCTCCGTCATCAGCCACACCGGTCTGGCGCAGCCCGGTTACGGCGAGGGCGTCTACATCGGTTCGGCCGGCTCCAACTGGGACTGCCACGGCAACACCGGGGGAGTGGACCGCAGCGACCGGGTGCGGGTGCTGGGCAACCACGTCGGTCCGCACGTCACCGCGGAGGCGGTCGACGTGAAGGAGGGCACTTCCGGCGGCGTGGTCCGCGGCAACACCTTCGACGGCACCGGCCTGTCCGGTCAGAACTCCGCGGACTCGTGGGTCGACGTGAAGGGCGTGGGCTACCTGATCGAGGACAACACCGGGACCTTCGCCGCGCCCGGCACGTTCGCCAACGGCTACGAGACCCACAACCCGGTGACCACGCCGCCGTCGCCCAACGGCTGCGGCAACACTTGGCGGGGCAACCGCTCCGACCTCGGCGGTGTCGGCCGGTACGCCATCCGCATCACCTCGACCTCGAAGTGCGCGGGCCTGCCCAACGTGGTGCACGCCTCGAACACCGCCACCCGCGCGGTGGACGGGTTGACCAACGTCCCGGTGACGCCGTGACCCGGTATTCCGCCGGGCCCGCCCGTTCGGCGGGGATAGCGGTGGGGGCCCGCGCCAAACGCAATAGCGACGATCGGGGCGGGCGGGCGGGCGGGGGGCATAACCCCCAGCCCGGGACGGAAGACGGCCGTCGCGGGGGCTTAAAAAAGAA